>CAZSUZ010000085.1:0-1505 GCA_964610165.1 uncultured Gammaproteobacteria bacterium | reverse complement strand
CATTTGATTATGAAACAACTGTTATTCAAATTCGTGATGAAGATACAGAAATTCGTAAATATATAGAAGAAGATATTGCTTCCCAAGTTCCTTCTCCAGAATTTGAAACCTTAGATGAAGAAGAAGCAGCAGATGTTGTGATTATTGTTGGAACAGACTTTAAATAAACTTCTTATTTTTTTCTAAGTATTGCTGTCCATTTAGTTAGTTCCTCTAAGAATAGCAATCTATCATCTTGTACATTTTGAGGTAACTTTGACAATTCTTGTTTTTTAAAACCTATTGGATCTTCAGTTTGTGTAATAGAAAGAGGAACTACACAAATTTCCATATCAGATTTTCCATCCCAATCTTCATTTACTGGAAAACCAAATTCTTTTAATGGTTTGTCCCATGTTACGTCAACATTTACCCATTGATCTCCCGTCTTTATTTTAAAAAAATTATGAGGATCAATAATATCACTTCTTTCTAAAATTGCTCTTATATTTTCTGGATATTCTATTTTCATATCTGCAAACCTATGCATTGCAATATAATCTTGAGTTTCCACACCCATTGCTTTATAAAGCGCTTTTAAAAGCTCATGTTTACCAGAACACGTGCCTGTATTATTGCGATATACCTCAAAAGGATCTCTTGATCCAATACTTCCATAAGGAATATCTCTGACTTTTTCAAAAAGAGTAATTATCTGCTGTTCTTTTGTAAGTTCCGGAGTCCATTCAGTAATTATTTGTTGAGGTGAAACTGTTTCCATATAATTATTATAACAATTAATGAGTTTAAAAGAGTTATGGTATGATATACACGTATGGACGACACTACAAAACAAGAACTTCTTGAAAAATTCGAACAAATTAAAGCAAAAATTAATCCTGAAGAAAAAAAGACAGAACTACAAAGTCTAGAAGCTCGCACCTATGAAGGAAATTTTTGGGAGAATCATGAAGAGGCTGCTGAAGTAATGAAACGAATAAATGGCATGAAAAAAGAACTCGAAGATCTTGAAATGATGGAATTATATCTTAGTGAAGATGAACTAAAAGAAGCTGAAAAATTAATTGACACATATGAAGTACGATTATTTTTAAGTGGTACATACGACCAAGGTGATGCAATTTTTTCTATTCATGCAGGTCAAGGTGGTACGGAAGCTATGGATTGGACCGATATGTTATTTAGAATGTATACTCGTTTTTTTGATATCAAAGGTTGGAAATGGGAAGAAGTTGACCGTGTTCAAGGAGAAGAAGCAGGTATTAAAAGTGTGATAATTAACGTATATGGCGATTTTGCATATGGTTATATGAAAGCAGAAGCTGGAGTTCATAGATTAGTTCGACAATCACCATTTAACGCAGATGGACTTCGCCAGACCTCTTTTGCATTAGTAGAAGTGTTACCAATTGTCAAAGATCATCAAATTAAAATTACAGATGACGAATTAGAATGGTCATTTTTTAGATCTGGTGGAGCTGGTGGCCAAAATGTAAACAAAGTTT
>CAZSUZ010000084.1:0-1561 GCA_964610165.1 uncultured Gammaproteobacteria bacterium | reverse complement strand
CATTTTTCATTATAATTATTATTTACTAGTATTTATTATATTTCTGATAATTTATATCATTTAAATGTATTTTGATGATGGAAGTAAGTAAATTTTTGATTTTAAAGCAAAAAATGAAAATGAAGAAGTAGAAAAAAGCACAGGATATTATAAAGAATTAGAAATACCAAATAGTGCAGATAGTAATATGATAAGAAAAGCATATAGAAAATTGGTAATTAAACATCATCCTGATAAAGGAGGAGATAAAGAAAAATTCCAAAAAATTCAAAATGCATATGAAATTTTATCAGATCCAGACCAAAAAGAAATTTATGATAAATATGGAGAAGATGGTTTAAAAAAAGGAGGTGAAAGTTTTAATAATACATCTAATATTAAAAAAAGAAAAGCTGCAGCATCTTTGTATACAATAAGAGTATCATTAGAAGAAATATATACTGGTTCTACTAGAGAATTAGAAATTTCTAGAGATAGATTTTGTAAGACATGTAAAGGAACTGGTTCTAAATCAGGAAAAAGTACAACATGTACAATCTGTCAGGGAACAGGTTCAAGAACAGTGTTAGTAAATACAAATTTTGGTTTAATGCAAAGTAAAGAATTATGTTCAGGATGTAGCGGAACTGGATCAACTTTAAGAGAAGATGATAAATGCACTGATTGCAAAGGTACTCAAATAATTAATGAAAAAGCAACTATAAAGGTAGATATTGATAAAGGAGCTCCAGATGGATGCAGATATAAATTCCAAGGTGAAGGTAATGATAAAGTTAATTATGAAACAGGAGATGTTCATGTGGAAATATTTTTTGAAAATAAGACAATGTTTCAAAGAAAAGGAGCTGATTTATTTACAACTTTAGATATTAGCATTGTTGATGCATTTTCTGAAAATTTTGAGTATAAACTAAAGCATTTAGATGGAAGATATATTTTTATTAAAAGTAAAAACAAAGAAGTAATTCAGCCTGGTTCAATCAAATGTCTTAAAGATTGTGGATTACCATTTTATAAATCTCCTTATAAATTTGGAAACCTTTATGTTTCTTTTAACATTGTTATGCCAACATTAGAAAAAGAGTTGCAAGATAAAGTTTCAGAAGTAAGTTTAATTTATATAGTGTTTTGCTGAAGAAAAAAAAATATTGGAAAAAATTTATCAAGAAGCAAAAGATCAAAAAGGAAAAATTTCCAGAGTAACAATGATGCCATTTGATAATAAATATGTTAATAGTAACGAAAGTGGAGGTAAAAAGGTAGAAAGAAAAATTGAAGAAGAAGATGGAGAGGAAAGTTACAAATATTCCAAAAGAGGTGGACGTGGTGGAAGAGGTGGAGGTTTCACAGGTGGAAGAGGTGGAAAACAGGTCATTTATTGTCAAAATCAATAATTTATTATATGTCAAAGTTAATACTTATAATATTTTTTTAACTTTATTAATATATTATTCAGATATAGTTTCTGAATATTTCTTTTAAGAATATGTATTAAAATATGGAAACGGTGGAAATATTACACTATTTATTTTTTCAATTATCAAATATGCTTTCATCTTAT
>CAZSUZ010000083.1:0-1576 GCA_964610165.1 uncultured Gammaproteobacteria bacterium | reverse complement strand
GTTCCCGTCTTGCTTCTTCTATTCCTAATGTAAATCCTGGATTATTTATAAAAAGCAAATTACTTACTCGGGTTGTTGGGTTCTGAACTTCAGTAAAAATAAAAAGTATTATTGGAATGAGTAAAATCAAACTTGTTTTAAGAATATCGGTAATCGATTTTTTTTTATAAAGCAAAAGTGCTAGTAAAGTTATGGAAAAGTAAACTACAAGAACTTTTCCGACATGAGAAGTAAATAAAGCCAGTCCACTAATAATGGATAAGAGTATAATTTCGCGATATGTAATTTTATTAAGTAACTTAACAAACAGCATTATTGCAAAAGAGGTTAGTACAAAAATAATAAGATTATCATGTGCGTGTCTTGCCATAATTTGAATCCAGGGAGAAAGACTAGCAAGTAATGCCGCAAGAATTCCAACTAATTTATTATTAAATAATTTATTAGCAAGTGCATAGAAAATAAGGGGTGCAGTAATACCAATTAATATAAATGGCATACGCGTAGAAAATTCGTTTAATCCAAATGCCTTTACAAAAACCGCAATCGTATAAATGGAAACAGGTAATTTGTATTCACCAAATGTTTTAAAACGTGATGGCATTGAATAACCGTATTCATCTTTCCCCGTTTCTGTAATTGAATATGCATTATATCCCATAGAGACTTCGTCAGAATTAAGTGGTGGAAATCCATAATTTTGTAGATGAAGAAATACTGTAAGCAAACAGAATAAAGCTACAAAAATATACGAATAATTATTAAGAAAATTTAGAAAGGATTTCATGATCTGTTTGGATAGAATGATTTTTATTTCTTTTGTTAATAACTGTTGGTAACGTAATTAATGCCTGAAAATATCCTTTTAGAAAAGGTGTATTTCCTTTTAGTATGGATTTAAGTATAAATAATTTTAGATAAAACACATGAGAAAAAAGTAATCCTGGATTTGTAATATTTTTCCAAATAAACAATAACTGATTACGATAGGCAATTTGAGTAATATGTTGTTTTTTATAGTAACTACCTATTGTAGATTCATGATGATGTTCTACTACAATTGAAGGATCAAATAATACCTGATATCCCTTTTCCCAAGCTCTATAAGACAAATCAATATCTTCCCAATAAAATGGGCTAAACATTTCATCAAACCCATTTAGATCACGAAATTTATTTGTATCTATAAGACAAGATCCACCTTCTGCCCAAGCATTAATACCAAAATCTAGATTACTCGACTTTTTATGCTGAAAAAAACCTTTTTCCCAATAAATTGTATTTTTCCCAACGAGTTGTCCATTTTTTTCTTTTTGTGCAAATGAAACTGCAAAAATAGTTTTATCTTTAAAATGTTCTAATGCATTTTTAAAAGAAGCATTTTTTAAAACAACATCAGAGTTTAAAAGTAATACATATGGATTTTTTACCTGAGCAAAACCAACATTTACAGTTGGAGCGAATCCAAGATTTTGTTTATTTTCAATTAAAATAATTTGTTTAAAATCTACCAAATAAGGCGCAAGTGATTCTGAAGGATCATCATTAACAATAATAATTTCACAATCTTTTAAGA
>CAZSUZ010000082.1:0-1682 GCA_964610165.1 uncultured Gammaproteobacteria bacterium | reverse complement strand
AAGAAGAGAAAGTAGTAGAATTTATCCAGAATACAATTCCGGTATTCAGATATGACAAACTAAAAGTAAAACGCCTCAAGAAATACGATGGTGAACAATTATCGCAAGAACTTATGGATGATTTGAAGGAATGTCTTATGAGCAGCGTTGAGTATAAAACTATTACTAAAACAAAAGAGGTTGGATGATGAAATTTGAGATACGTAAATCTAAACAAAATTCATATTGTCGATGCTGTGACAAAGAGATGATTAAAGACAAAGATACCATTGTGTACATGTATAGTATCCGCAATCGTGGACAAAATATTATTTTATGTCTGGATTGTATTAAAAATATAAATGATAAAATTAAAGAGGTACTTTGAAATTACTTTCTGTAGATCAATCTACGGCAAAATTCGCATACGTGATATGGGACAATATTGTCCCTGTTTCACGAAATGTTATTCGTACAGGAAAATCCGATTGCAAAAAGAAAATCGAAAACGTAAATTATTTTGATACAACAATTGAACAAATTATATATATTGTTGAAACTTTTATTCATACCGTTAAACAAGAAAAACCTGATGTAATTTGTTTTGAAGGACTTGCCTTCGGTGCGATGGGGGATCAGACACGTAACCTTGCTGGGTTGTATTTCTGTATGCTTTACAAACTAAAAGAATTAGGTTACTCTGAGAATGTTAATTTGTTTGTTGTAACACCTACAAAAAACAAAGCTTATGCTAGAACATTGCTTCCTGAACCTGTTGACAAAAAGGAAAAGAAAGTTAAGATGGATAAGAAGGTAATGATCCAATTAGCAGAAGAAACATGGCCTGATATGTTAGAGGGGTTAAAAAATTCAGGGAAAGATGCAGGTCGTGAAGATGTGGCAGATGCTTTACATATAGGTCGTTATGTTTATCACATTATTTTAAATCAAGGGGAAAAATGAATAAATCTAAAGCATCAGAGTTATCTGAATGGATGAGATTAAATTGTAACATAAAAGGGAATAGTCTTGCTAATAGAAAACCAGTATACGGGGTAGGGATTAACGATTCAGATTATACAACTAAGTGTGTTACATTGAAATTACGATGTCCAATATATGAAGCATGGAAGGCTGTGTTAATGCGGTCGTGTGCAAAAGAGTATAAAAACAAAAATCCAACATATAAAAATGTTATTATATGTGATGAGTGGTTGATTTTCAGTAATTTTAGGAAATGGTTTATCGAGAATCACATTGATGATTACCATCTGGATAAGGATATTTTAAGTTTAGGTAGCAAGATATACTCTCCAGAAACTTGTATTTATGTTCCAAGATGGCTAAACAATTTTATTACTAGTAGTAATGGGTCAAGAGGAAAATATAAGGTTGGGGTTTGTTGGGACAAAGTAAAACATAAGTTTTCAGCGCAATGTAATAACCCAATAACCAGACAACGGGGACATGTTGGGTATTTTAATAATGAAACTGACGCACACATGGCGTGGTTAGATCGTAAATTATCAATTGCTCTAGAATTAAAACCAGAAATGGATATAATTGACCTTAGAATCTATCCGAATATTGTAGATATAATCATTTCTATAACTTAATATTAAAGGTAGACGCTTACTTTATTGGTCTTAAATTTATCAAGGACAGGCAATGAAACTTCAATACGATGTCAGCAGTTCAAACAA
>CAZSUZ010000081.1:0-1719 GCA_964610165.1 uncultured Gammaproteobacteria bacterium | reverse complement strand
TGGGGTGACCGACGGGATTCGAACCCGCGACAACCAGTTCCACAAACTGGGGCTCTACCAGCTGAGCTACGGCCACCAAAACTTATAAGAGATTCTGAATCAAGTTCAGAATGACGTTAATAAGTGAAGCTAATTATATCAAATAGATACTGCTATTGTAACCTTAAGGTTGTTGAGAAGGATCATACCAATCGTGTGGTTTAATATCACTCACAGTTTGTCCAGCTGCAACATCAACAGCAATTTTTTTGTGAGAAGGACAAGAGGCAAGTAATCCACATGTCACAAATTCAGTGTAATATGCTTTATACATAGTTGGATCTTCTGTATTTGTCGCATAAACATAATATGAACCTGCTGGGACAATAATCATAAATGTATTCTCCTGACCGGTTTCTGCTAAGGATGCAGAACAAATAATTTCTTTAGTCATAACGTTTTCTGCACAAGGAATGAGTGTTTTTGGAATTCCTTCAGATGGGAAAATATATGTACCTTCGATAATACCTTTTGTTGGATCGACCTCTTTGGTTACAGGTTCTATTGATGGAGAAGTAGAATTTTGATTAGGAGTTGGAACAGCTTCTACATTTTTGGGAATAATATTATAATTTTGAAGAAGAAACATACCACCAAGAATAATAAGACCAGTAAGTAGAAGAGCACCAGCTACTGTTAATAATGAATATCCATTCTCAAGGTTTCTCATAGGGAAGGTTAGAATTATTAACTTATTACAGTATCTTATTTTTTGTAAAAAATTGCAATACAGCAATCTAAATTTAAGAAGGTTTATACGCAGTAAATGCTCACTTTTAGGAATAAACAGAATCTTGCCAGTTTTCGTTAGTTTCAACAGTTAAATCTAAAAAGACTTTTTTATTTGTAGAAAGAGCAATTTCTTTTCGAGCATAACTTCCAATTTCTTTAATTTTTCTTGCTTGTTTTCCAATAAGCATACTTTTGTATCTATCATGAGTTGTAAGAATGCGAGCTTTTACATATAACATGCCATTATCACGTTCAGAAATTTCATCTACAACAACAGTTATTGTATAAGGAATTTCTTCACCCATCATAATGAATATTTTTTCACGAATAAGTTCTGCAACAAATGTTTTACTATCCATATTTAAAATTGGATGTACTAACCCTTCAAGTGAATATTCCGATTCTTCTTTTTCAGGTAGAAGTTCAAAAATACGTTTAAGCAGAGGACCTACGTGTTTATGTTCTATTGCAGAAATATAAAAAACATCCTTAAATTCATCTTCTAAATATTTGTATTGTGCCATGTATTTAGGTTCTCCTAAATCCATTTTGTTAAAAACTAAAATAACTGGAGCTTTCATTTTACGAGCAATTCCTAGAACTTTTGCTTCTTCAAAATCACGTCTTCTTGTTGGATCAACTATGTATAACACAACATCTGTATCTTTATTTACAGCACTAAGTGTTTGGCCATTAATATCTTTTGCTAATAAATCTTTTGCTTTTGTAAAAAGTCCTGGAGTATCGGTAAAAATAATATTTCCTCGTTCTTCTTGATACAATCCTTGAATAGGAAAACGAGTAGTTTGAGGTTTTGGAGAAGTAATAGCAACTTTTTGACCAATAATATTATTGAGAAATGTAGATTTCCCAACATTTGGTCTTCCAAGTAATAAAACGAGTCCTTCTTTCATGAAGGTAATTATACCATTAAAATAGAAATTTGGC
>CAZSUZ010000080.1:0-1733 GCA_964610165.1 uncultured Gammaproteobacteria bacterium | reverse complement strand
GCGTTTATGCTTTCTTCTATGGCTTCGGCATATTCTTTTAATATTTCTTTCATATTATTTTTTCTTTGTCTTCTAGACCCTAATCACGGCTAATGACACATGATTAGGGCCCAGAACATTAGCTAATAATTTTATGTGGACATAATCCATAAAACCCTTTTGCAGAATTACAGTTATGGCATAATACTTGAAAAGTATCTGGAAAATTATCTTTTATAATCAATCTATATAATTCAGTTCCAGCAGCCCTTCTGCCATTTTTCCTTTTTTTATAGCCATCATTATTTATGTGGTCTATACAAAGAAATTTTATTTCTTTTTCTCCACAACAATTACATTTTATTTCTCCGTTAGAATAATGTGTTAGTACTTGTAGTCTTTTTTGTCTAGCAATTATTCTACCCTTCAATCTCCTCGTTTCAATATCCATTTTTAAAATATTTTTTTCTCATATCGACAATATGAGACACAAAGCTAATAATTCAAGGCACATAAGACCATTTAATTTAGATTTGGCGTAAGTTTGAGGAAAGACTATGTCTCACTCTTGCTCCGATAATCAATTTCAATAACCTTATGTAACTATAGTATAGCAAGATAGTAACTCCACTGCAATGTCACTTGGGGATAACTTTAATATATTTTTTCTAAATTACTATCACTCATATTATAAATACAAATCAATTAAATACTGTATAAGTTTATTACTACTTATTTTAAGTTTTTTAGATTTTACTTTTACTTTCTTTATCTGTTCTTTTGTTAGTTTTAGTTTCATTTGCTTAATCCTAGTATATTTTTGATTTTAGTAATAATACTCATTTTGTTTTTAATGGAAGTCTTAAATGTTCTTTGTAACTCCATAATATTTGGAGCATATGTGTCTTTTAACTTTCTAAGTTCTTTTTTGCTAGCAGGTTTTTGATAAGGATTTAGTGTTCTGTATATTTTTCTAAGATTTGAAATCTCTTTATTTATCCAACAAGTATATTCTTTATTCATTACAATGTGCCTATTTTTTATTGTTTTGTCTACATGTAATTCAATAGAATCACCAACAATAAAAGCGTGGAATCTTTTTTGCATATAACCTTCCTTGATATATCCCTTTTTCCATTCTCCTTTATAAAAGGATTCGTGTTCAATATACCCAGCATTTTTAAGAACTGAATCAATAAAGATTAAATCCATTTTAATAATTCTGTTTTCCTTCCTCATTTTTTTTCTGTTTAATTAACCAATATAGTTTCCAATAACTACCCATAGCTTCGCATTCTTTCTTAATTTCTTCAAGTGCGTCATCATCTTTTGATAAAAATGGGTTTTTATTTATCTGTATTGCTAATAATCTAGGCGTGGTTGGCTTAAAATTAGTCCTGGAGCGTTCTTTATTGATACCCTCGACTAATTCCTTAATTAACTGGTCTCGCCTGTTTATATAAGGTGATTTCTTAATAGAAAACCCAGTCATTGAAAACAAAGAAGCAGTATTAGTTATTTTATTTATTTTCTGGTGTAATTCTTGGTCTGAGTACATGTATTTTATTTCTTCTTATGTTCTAAAGGTTCACCGTATATAATTAATGAGAATGATATTGTAAAAATAGTTTTTTCAATATATTTATTTAGTAAATAATAACATTAAGTTATCTTTATTAGCGTTGATAAAGGCTTGGGCGTCTTTTTCTGACTTGAAATAGGGAAGTGTGATGTTAGTCTGATAATGCACATCC
>CAZSUZ010000079.1:0-1776 GCA_964610165.1 uncultured Gammaproteobacteria bacterium | reverse complement strand
CGTGTCGCTTACCTCCCACTCACACCTATCGGTGATGAGTGGGTTTCACGCTCCAATTTTATGAAAAGTACAATACTCTATGAAATAGGTTGGATGATTCCTTATTTAAAATGCGCTTTATCAGTAGTAGTATTTTTAATAGTTGCTACAATATTCCCCGATGATGATATGGATGCAATGATGTAATCAACTCGTTTTTTCATTGGTTTTGGTTACGGGTCGGCAGAGATGCTGACCTATTTTTGTACCAGCTAAATAATTTCTTTATATTTATTTTGTAATTACAGATGTTTGGGTATGTTTGCATTGGATAACGTTTTGCCACTTTGCGTAGTGGCAGATTAGAAGCACAAATTTTCAACTAAGCACAATGTTAAATAGAATTATAAACCTTGAAGTTACCACTGAACCTGCCATTACGCAAAATGGCTGTTATAGGTAGTGCTTCTTCAAATTTTAAAATTATGTGGTCATTAAAACCAACCAACAAAAAACCAATTGAAGTGAAGCAAATTGTATTTGACAATGTTGCTGGAATATTCGATTATCCAAAAAATATAAGAATACCAAACGTGGGAGAATATGTTTGGTTTAGTATTTGGAAACAAGGAACTGTCCTTTCGGTTGAAAACAAACTTGAAGATGGTTTTTTTGTAACAACAATTCGTGTAGGTGAACGTCAATAGCATTACCTATAACGGAATGGTGCTTTGCGATGTGGCGGTATTTTAGTACCACAGCCAATACGAAGAACCACAGTTGAAATAACTACAAATGTTTAACCGAAGCACGTCAGCCACCATATTACTAATACCTTGTTAGCGGCTGCCCTTGCTTCAAAAATCAAAATAAAAATGGAATACATAGACGATTTAAGTTTTTCAAACCTTGTAAATTTGATACAAGGCGAAGAAATAAAGGCTGCTGATATTTTGCATACAATAGCCTTAGAAATGGAAGAAAACAATAAAACTATTGATGAATTAGAAAGCAAGTTAAATTGTGCCAAAAGCAGAAAGGAAAGTTTAATAGCTGGCTCACAAAGAGTAATGCAACACATCAAACGTGAATATCCTTTAGCTGTCAAAAGACAAGATTACATAGTTGTCGTAACCGAAAAGAATATTTCAATTGAACGGAATGTCCTTTAGGGTTGCCGCTAACGGCATTCAGCTACCCGAAGGCGGGGATTTTGAAAACGAAAATTGTCAATAAACAATGAACTTAAATAGAAGCACAAAGCTTGATTTAACCACTTCACCCCCGCTTTTGGGTAGGTGCTGTTATCGGTTCGTGCTTTCTTTTTCGATAATCAATTAAACAACAATAATATGAGCAGACAATTAAAATTCAGGGCTTGGGATTCCGAGCAAAACAAAATGATATTCACTTTCGATGGTGAGTATAAAATTATGGTCAATAGCGAAGATGGTACTGTTTTCTGTGGTGGTCATTTATCTAATGGTGATTGGAACGAACCGCCATTGATGCAATTTATTGGCTTAACTGACAAAAAGGGGAATGAAATATTTGAAGGTGATATTGTCAAAACGAACACCGACAAAGCAATGGTTATAGGTTGGTCAGACAGACACGCTTCATTTACGATTGAAAGACAAGGGTGGGCTTTCCGTCATTATTTTGGTGAAGCAATGGAAGCGAATGAATGTGAAATTGTCGGGAATGTTTATGAGAATTGGGATGTCTTACAGCATGAGGCATAACGTATCGGGTATTGGCGATGTTGCCCATTCCCGAAGCTGATTAGAATTACTA
>CAZSUZ010000078.1:0-1778 GCA_964610165.1 uncultured Gammaproteobacteria bacterium | reverse complement strand
CTTATGTCAGAATTATTGCTGCACCCGAGTTCTCTTAGGGTTGCCGCTAACGTTTAGAAGATATATGAAGTGTGGGCATACAAACCGTTCAACTCGGTAATAAACTATGGTAGTGGTAGGAGTGGTCGTGTGGGTTCGACTCCCACCCCACATTTCATATATCGTTTTGGGGCTTTGCGTAGTAGCCCTTAGTATAAACTTAAAATTAACCACGACACCTGATAGGGCTATTACGCAAAACCCTTGTTATGTACCGTTAAATTTAGAACGATGAAAATACTTTTTTTAGATGATTGCAATATGTTTGAGGGTCATAATCCTTTGGCATATTTAGTTGAAATACCTAATGAGATTAATAGTTCAATTTTACACATTCTTGAAAATTCACAAAGAGGTGTTAGACATAGAGGAGGCAAATGGAGAGAGATAATGGAAGATGGTAAAATTGAACACACACTAATTTCAAGTGGAAGGAAATCCGATTATTCTGAAAAGGATTATGACGAAGAATATAGGTTAATAAGTGGTAACTATTAATGGCACATAACGGTATCGGGCTTGGCGCAGTTGAGCGTCAGCTTGTGCGTGGGGAAAATTGCGCCAAACCCGTGTTAGCTGCTGGCGGGACTATTCAGCACTAAAGTTTAATTGGAACACTAAAGAAAGTTTTTTAAAATGCGAAGCGAGGGAAAAATATATCACGATGATTGGGTGAATAACGGATTGCCTGACAAATCGGTGCAGTTGATTATTGCAGACCCACCATATTACAAAGTAAAAGGAGATTTTGACTTTGTTTGGAAAACCTTTGACGATTATCTGCAAGATGTGGAGCGATGGGCAATAGAATGTAAAAGGGTTTTAGCGGATAATGGAACGCTTTACTGGTATGGAGATGCTAAAAATATTGCCTATGCTCAAATAATATTTGATAAGCATTTTAATCTATTGAATAGCTTGGTATGGGAAAATACAAACGACCATAAGCAACAGATACGATTTAATACCGATTTGAGAACATTTGCGCCACTTACTGAAAGATTGCTGATGTATAGCAATGAAACATACAATTTGACCCAATGCGTTTACCACATAAGGGATTACATAAGGGCAGAAATTGAAAAGGCAAAAGGTAAAATAATATTGAAAGATATAAATGAAGCATTGGGAACGGCAACAAATGGCGGTGGAGTTGCTTCGGCTTGTCTTAGCTTGGATAAATCCGAACCTGCAATGTTTACCAAAGAAATGTATGAAAAATTGCAAAATTGGTGCTACCCACATTTACGCAAAGAATATGAAGTGCTACGCAAAGAATATGAAGTGCTACGCAAAGAATATGAAGTGCTACGCAGACCATTTAACAATGAACGCTTTTATGGTGATGTAATACGATTGCCAAATTATGAAACAGGCAACCACGAACACGACACCCCAAAACCTGAAAAGCTAACAAGGGAACTGATACTAATTAGCAGCCGAAAAAATGATTTGATACTTGTGCCTTTTGCTGGAAGTGGAACTGAGTGTGCAATGGCAGCAAAAGAAGGCAGACGATTTATAGGATTTGATACAGAACTAAAACACGTTGAATATGCAAACAAACGATGCGAAACGATACTGGCTCAACCCCAATTGTTTTGAAAAAACAAAAGTGCGGTGGGGCATTTTTAAAAAACTTTCTCCCACAAAGCTACATTCGGAGCAGGTCGCCCCGCTTGCAGCTAACGTTTTGCGGCTTTGTGTCTGTTTGCCCCTTGCACAAGGATTCAATTTAA
>CAZSUZ010000077.1:0-1790 GCA_964610165.1 uncultured Gammaproteobacteria bacterium | reverse complement strand
AGTAAAAAGCATAGAAGTAAAAAGAGTCGCAGATAGTTGGTAAAAGAGAGGGTACAATACATGTACTTTTAAAGCCATATGTATCCTCTCTTTAATCCTATAATAAACTGTTATGACATAATTGACATCTGTTTTAGTTAGGTATAGATTGGAAGTAGTATCTAAATTAAATTAAATGAGAATATATGAGAGACAAGGATTTACTCCTTTATTCTAAGGCAATCACACTTAGAAATCTTCTCAAAGAAATTCAGCAATTATCTTGGGACATTACCCAGTTGGACAAAAAGTTTCCAATAGAAAAAGCAGAACAAACAGACGCCTATGAGAGTCTTATTTCTGTTTACTTGAATTTCGGCGATAGAATAGAAAGTATTGCATCTGAATTTAAAGAGACAATTTATGACAATGGTGTCATAGAGGATATTAAAATGAAAAAACTTAATCAAAATGAAAACGAGAATATTCCAGACAAGGTTTTATAAAGACAAGGAGGTGTTAAAACTATCTTTAGAAGCACAACATCTCTTTATGTATCTTTTAACATGTGAACACATAAACATTTGTGGTATTTTTGAACTTCCAGATCCTTACATAATACTAGAAAGCAAACTAACTCAAGAACAATTAGACAAAGCAAAGAAAGAGTTGCAAGATATGAACAAAGTTATTTTTGAAGACTCTTGGATATTTGTAGTAAATGCAAGAAAGAATAATAATTATGAAGAAAGCGACCTAAACAAACTTGCTATGGCAAAGGAAATGAAGAAGATTCCAGAGAATTTAAGAAAGATATTTGATAAGAGCAGTCCATATACTAGTATAGATACTACTATTGATAGTACACAGAAACAAGAAATAAGAAACAAGAAACAAGAACTCATAAATAATAAATCAACTGAGGAGGTTGACTTACCAGATTGGATGCAGGAAGAAACCAAGAAAGGAGAGGAAACTAAATAAGTTATTTGGTGTTATAAATGTCAACATATAGAAAAGAATTAAAAAGATATTGTACACATTGTGAGAAAAACACTAATTCATCAAACAGGAAGGTAGTTAAATTAGCAAAGTATCCAAAATATTTCTATATATGTCTAGAGTGTGGCAATCCATATGCTTACGAAGATTATCAAGAGTTAGTCGTGTATTTGAATAGGAAAAACAAAAGAGGTAGAAAAACTGCAAGGATTAGCAATGGCTTTAAACAGAAGAACAAAAAACAAGAGATTAATCATACTAAAAGGGCTGGTTTGTATGCAGGTACATATAAGTTATACTTACAAACAAATCATTGGCAAGAAATAAGACTAAGAAAACTACAGAGAAATCCAATGTGTCAGGTTTGTAGAAAAAATGAAGCAACTCAAGTACATCATTTAAATTACAAAGATAGTAATGGAGAGACTATCCTTTACAGAGAAAAATTATCGGACTTGTTAAGCGTGTGCGATAAGTGTCATAAAAATATCCATCATATAAGTTAAGTAGCAAATGTATGAACCTAATACCATTTGGAGAAGTTGACAAGGAAAGAGTTGATCTAAGTAAAAGATATAATCTCATTGAGGTTTGTAATGGAATTTGGAGACTTACTAAAAAGTGCAAGGACAATTACGATTCAGAGAGTTATGTTCACTATTTAAAAGGAGACATAGAGAAGCCAAGAAGAATTACAAAGACTGATCCAGTAAAAGAAACAATAGAAAAACAAGTAGTAAAACTAACACCTCAGCAAGAGATGAGAAGTAAGGAGTTCCAAGATGCTGTTGACGAGCTATTTAAATTAT
>CAZSUZ010000076.1:0-1797 GCA_964610165.1 uncultured Gammaproteobacteria bacterium | reverse complement strand
GCTGGAAAAAACTCTCCTACTGATTTCTGAAAGTCGATATTATTACGATGTGCTATTACAACATTGTCAACCATGTTAGTTAAATCTGCTGTTCCTGCTATATCTTCTTTCCTTAAAAATCCTACGTTTTTACGCGGATGTGCTACTAAGTGAATATGAATATTAGTTGTTTTAGCGAAGTCGCTCACTCTCTTTATAAACGCTGTTTGTTTATCGTTTTTATAACCATCTAAACTCTCAATATCCAAAGCCATTAAGTTATCAATAATAATAAAATCAATATCTTTTTCTTTTATTACTTCGATTAAATCAGACATTAATTGTTCAAAGTTAGAGCCGTAAGCATTGTTGTAAATCCAAAGTTTATTATCAAACCATTTGTTTATTTTATCGGCTATATTCTTTGGTGTTGAAAATACTCCTTGATAAATTGTCGGCTCGTTGTATTGTCGTCCTGCTGCTTGTAAATTAATCCAACTCTTTACTCTATGACCTTGCAACTCCCCTGAGAATAGAATAGCTTTAAACCCTCGTTCAATGCCGTTAATCATTAATTGACTTAATATTGTGCTTTTTGCTGAACCGTTTTTACCACTCCATAAAGTTACTTCTCCTTTATTAAATCCGATTAAACGTCTATCCAATTCAATAAAACCACTTGGAATACTTACAATTTGGCTTCTATCTACTGATTGTATTTCGGTTAGTTGTTGAAACTTGTTTCCTTTTTCGGTTACTTTCGGCTGTGGTACATAATCTTTTTTACTTGTTATCCTTGTTTCTTGTTGTTGGTATTTTTTATCGTATGCTGTTGGCTCAAACATTTTTCTAACGTCCTGCCATTTATAACTTGAACAAGAATTATGAAAGCATTTATAACCTATTGCACCACTATTCATTTTAAATAAAACAGCATCTTTACCTTTGTGGCTGTGGTCAAAAAAACAATTATCTAAAACATACTTTGAACCATCTCCATAGTTTTGAATAGCGTTTACTTTTATGTTGTGTTTATCAATAAACGAATCTAAATCAAATTCATCTTTACCGTAATTGTTTTGAAACTTTGGCTGCTCTTTTTCAGGTAACTGCTCAACAACTTTTTTAATTAGTTCTATTGGAGTTTCTTTTACATTTTCAGGAACTCTTAAAATTGTAGACGCTCTATGTGGTCTTTCTTCCGTTGAACGTCCTTTACGTGCAAACGTACCGTATAACTTCGTGATTCTCGAAGCGTTAAAAACGGTCTTATCAACTTCTGCTCCAGCAATAGAGAAAAACATATCTAAAACTATTAGAAAGTTTTTAATAAGGCTATTTGATTCACTATCATTTGGTAAATCTATTTTATAAAGTAAATGATAACCATTACCTGAATCCGCACAAATAGGCTCACAAAAACCAATATCTCTTAAATAAGAAAATATTTTATTTGATACTATTCGTGAGTTGTTTTTTTCTTCATCTGTTGCACTTACCCCACTTGCTCTTTTAGAATCAACATCTATTAATATCCAATTTCTTTTAGTAATATCATTGTCGGAAGTTGTGTTCTTTGGTTTTTCATAAAACTTATCTTTCTGCTCACGAGAATAACAAGCCTCGTTAATTTCGTTTAAGATAAAATAAATGTTATCGTTTTCAAAACGTGGCAATTCTTTAATTAACAAATCAACATCTTTGAAATAACCTGAATAAGTCTTTTGTCCTATAACACGAACTTCAATAAGCCCATTTGCTTTTATTTGCTCTAAAGCATATTTAACTATATTTTCTTTCATGTTCGGCTTTCATTTT
>CAZSUZ010000075.1:0-1947 GCA_964610165.1 uncultured Gammaproteobacteria bacterium | reverse complement strand
TGCTGATTGCCGATGCCACCAAAGCCCATCAAGAGTTAGGTTGGCATGCTGCAACTACCTTAGCAGAAGGATTGAAGAAAACCGTTCAGTACTTTACTTCTCTTTAAAGAATATGAAAAAAATCATTGTTCTGTTTTTGATTGCTTTTGCATTGAGGGTTTGGTTTGTGAGCGATCATAATATAATTTTTTGGTATGACTCCGCCAGAGATGCCATAAAAGCTTCTCAGATTTGGCAGGGAAATTTAACACTAATGGGCCCAACAGCGTCAGGCACAAATGATAGCGTCTACCACGGAGCACTCTATTATTACTTACTAGCACCCTGGTATGGCATCTCGAATGGTGATCCGGCTTGGCCAACCTATTTCTTGGCATTTCTCGGAGCTGTGGCAGTACCATTGAACTATTGGTTAGGATACTCGATTACAAAAAACAAGCTATTTTCATCTGTTTACGCCGGAGCAATTGCTTTTTCTAGTCAAGCAGTGATTTTATCTACTCTCTTAACTAATCCCACCATGGCACTAGTGATGTTTCCTTTATTTTTTCTCTGTGTGTGGAAATTATTTTTTGAGGGAAATACAAAAATTAGATGGTGGATTTTGCTTGGATTTAGTTATGGCTGGTTCGTTCAGTCAGTTATCTGGTTATTTCCACTTCTATTTATTCCAATTATTTCAGCCATCATGTTGCGTAAGAATAATCCAGATAGAGTAAAAATTGTTTTCAGACCTCGTTCTATCCTAATCTCGTTGTTTGTTGCCACACTGATGGTTAGTAGTATGTTATTTACCCAATTTAAATTATATAAGGCCGGCATTTTTACTCCCCAGAATATTTCAGAAGGCAACAAGGCTAATCAGCGAGCTTCAATGCAGTTATTTACAGAATATTTAACTATCTATGGAGCACGGATCACTTCAATTTATTTTCCATCCCATTCAATAATTGCTCTACTATTCTTTGGATATCTACTGACAAATAGCTCTCACCTGCCAACAAACAGAAAGCAATTTTATTTATTACTTTTTGCTTCTCCTATATTTATTAGTGTTATTTTCCCAAGAAAAAATGAGTTTTTCTTTTACATGATGGATATTCCGCTCTATCTGTTTGCGATTGATGTACTATTCAAAAATACAATCAGCTTAAAAAAACCAGCCTTTATTCTACTAATGATTATTTTTGTTGCGACTAATATCTTTGAATTGCAATATTACAGAAATAATCATCTCAGCGTCATTGATGTATGGGGTACAACTCTAAGCGATAGTATTAGATTAGTTGAAGAAACTTATAAAATATCCAAAGGCGCAGCATTTTCAATCGATTCTTTTACCGATCCATATAAGTACAATACTGTCTGGTCCTATCTGTATAGTTGGTATGGAAAAGACAAGTATGGTTACACACCAACCTTTATTGGTTCTTCACAAATTGGCACCGTTAATGAGGGTTTGTTGTCAGAATCATCTCAAGCTGAAGCGTTTCATTTTGCCATTATTCAGCCCAACCCCGTCATTAGTCAACAATATTTCAATGATTTTCTTTCAATTCAGCAGAGGAAGACTGATACCAACTCGTTATTAAGTGTCTATGGAACTACCAAACTTCTAACCTACAATAAAGAAATAAATTCAAAATTACATTGAGAATATACTCACACTTAAGTTTTCAGCACACTGTATAGTTTTTCGATATTCGGAGTTTGCAAAACGATTCAGTTCGTAAAAGTCTGTTTTACCTAACACAAAATCAGCATCCTGATTAAAAACCGCCATTGTTTTAGGTTGCTGGGTAGTAATTTCTGTTACGGCAAACGCATCGCAGCCGATTGATTTTGCCAAATAGCTATATTCTAAAGCCTGATGATCATGTGACGCAGTATTTCCAACTACATAGATTGGCGAAGCGTGTTGTTCGCAAATCCACTGCAAACAATCAC
>CAZSUZ010000074.1:0-2062 GCA_964610165.1 uncultured Gammaproteobacteria bacterium | reverse complement strand
CATCAATATCAAACATTATTTTCATATATTTATTTAATCAAATACAGGCAACTGCGGAGGTATTTGATTTTAGTTTATAGACTTTGCGGTCTTTGGTTTAATTATTTGTGTTGGTTAAAACATCTTCTAAATTTCTTCCGTGAAGCCAAAATACATTTGTTTCAGTGTCTTGAATTTCTTTAATAAAATCTAAAAACTTTTCTTCAAATAATTTCAAGAACTTCTCGTCATTTCCTCTTTCTCTGTATTTATCAAGATATTTGTATTTTTCAGATTCTACGGGTGCATAAACTCTGTAATTTGCTCCCTTTTCTTTTAGGGCGTTTCTTAACTCTTTGTGACACGATACCATAACCGTATATCCATTATATGCCATATGGATAGCAACATCAGAATATAAATCCCAGTTCTTTTTAAAAGGAGTACTTTCTAAGTCTACAAATCCTTTTTCTTTTTTAGCAAGTGTGCTTTTACCAACACCTGCAAATCCGCATATTATTTCTTTCATTTTATTTTGTGTTAGTTAATAAGTTTAACTTCAAAATCTCCTCCATAATAACCATTTCCCCAACCAGTATCTACTTTTGCAACTAATTCATCATTTATATATAGGTCATATAAATCCTC
This sequence comes from uncultured Gammaproteobacteria bacterium, assembly GCA_964610165.1. Lineage (GTDB taxonomy): Bacteria > Patescibacteriota > Microgenomatia > UBA1406 > GWC2-37-13 > MFZZ01. The sequence continues at coordinate 1,435 of CAZSUZ010000074.1, read as the reverse complement.
ATATTTTCCTGCTACTTCTTTAACCGAAGACACTTTAATTGGTTTGTTTATAAAATCAGAAATTACTTCTATACTTGACCAACCATTACCACACCCACCACATCCTCCGTTTTCTGCAATGTGATAAAGTTTTTTCCCAACCAATAAGTTATTGTCGTCAACAAATTTAACTGTTTTTTTTATTAAAGATTTCATAAAATTGAGGAATGAATCTTCTTTTCTATTTATTGAGAAACTGTCCAAAACAATAGCTTTAACTTTTTCGTTATTTTGTAATTTATATTTTAATCTATGGTATCCGTCTATCAGTTTTACTTCTCCCCAAGTTCTGGAAACAATGATTGGTTCATCACTTTTAAGTGGTTTAACGAACTTATTAGACATAATGTCAGATACATACATTATTTCGTCTGCTTTAAGTTCTTCTTCATGCATCTCTCTTATAGTAATAGTTCCAACACTCTTGTATTCTTTATTTAAGTTTTTTTCTAGTTCTTCTTTTGTCATATTATTTTGTGTTAGTTATAAGGTTTATAAAATCTTTTCTTGCTTGTGTATATCCCTGTGCGAATACTCTATGTCTTTCGTTTCCGTATTCTAGTTGTATTTCGTGGTTCTCTATCACCTCCACCACTCTCTTTCTTTCTTCTATAATAGCGAGGTCTATTATTTGGTCTATGAAATACTTTACTCCGCTTCTATCTATAACAACCCACGGTTCTTTTTGTTGGTCTTTTCCGCCAATAATTTTCATACCAGACCATAGTTCTCCAAACCTCTCATCAAACATCTCTCTAGCTCTTTGTTTTATATCTTTGTTTTCCATGTTATTTAATTAATTCTGGATTCTCATAAATGTTTCCGATGACTTCACCCCCCCAACCAGAATAGTCTCTAACACGATGTTCTACCATTGTTTGATTACAAGGATTACCAATTCTTTTTAAGACAAATCTAGCTAACTCATCACTCCAAACTACTTGCCATTTATGGTGATTCTTTGATTCGTTTTTGTAGTGGCAGTCAAATATATCTCCCTCATATATCTCCTTTCCATTCTTGTCTTTTAGACCTGTGTATTGCATGATTGCCCAATCTAATGTTTCTATTGCTCCACCATATGGTTCAAACTCAATTAAATTACCGTTAAACTCGACTGCTAAAATCCAAGAATCATATTTATGTTCATACCTCATTAATTTTTCCTTTTTATCCCAAGCACGAAACTTGAGAACCCTAGAATGACCCATTTGATTTTCTTTTTCGTTCATTAGCATGTTTTCTATTATGTTCACTAATTGTTAAAAGTTCCAAATTTTCTGCACGATTATCCTTCTTGTCTCCATTTTTGTGATGTGCAATTTCATATTTATTTTTTAATTTTTAACTTATTCATAATATCCCACTTAGCCAAAGGTATTAATATAATCATTCC
>CAZSUZ010000073.1:0-2182 GCA_964610165.1 uncultured Gammaproteobacteria bacterium | reverse complement strand
AAAAAAATTAAAAAAAAATTTAAATATAAAGTACTAGTAACAACATCTGGTATTGGTCAAAGATTGGGTGAAATAACCAGATTTACGAATAAAAGCTTGGTTAGACTTGGTGATAAACCGGCTATTGCATATATTATCGAATCTTATCCTGATAATACAGAGTTTGTAGTTACTACAGGGAGTTATGGATCTCATGTTAAGGACTTTTTAACTTTGGCTTATCCTGATAAAAAAATTACATTTGTTGATATTGATAAATTTAAAGGTCCTGGAAGTAGTCTGGGTTATAGTTTGTTGCAAGCTAAGTCTAAGCTAAATTGTCCATTTATTTTTCACGCAGGTGATACTCTAGTTCTAGAGATGATTATTCCACCGCCAACATTCAACTGGAATGGTGGCTCAAGAAATACTGATTCATCTCAGTATAGGTCATTCAACATTATGGATTCGAAAGTTGATAAGATATTTGATAAAGGATATCTTAATCCTGATTTTCTGCACATTGGACTTGTTGGTATTTATGAATATAAGAAGTTTTGGAAAACACTAGAAGATGCTTACAAACAAAATCCATTAGATCAAACACTATCTGATGTTAATGTTATTAATAAGATGATTCAAAATAATAGTAAATTCGAAGTTGTAAACTTTCCCATCTGGAAAGATGTTGGAAATGTGGACAGTTTGGCAAAGACTAGAGAATCGTTTCCTAGTAAATTCCACATTTTAGATAAATTAGAAGAATCAATATTCTTCTATAGTAAATTCAATATCAAATTCTTTTACGACAAAGATGTCGTTGCTAAGAGACTCTCAAGAGCTAAAATACTAAAGGGAATGGTACCAAACATTACTGGGTACAGAGATAACTTTTATAGATATACCCATATAGATGGACAGTTATTCTCAGAAGTTGCCAATCAAAAGACATTCCCAAAATTACTAAAATGGGCAGTTAATAATCTTTGGTTGGAAACCGATGAAGTAAATCAATCAAAATTTCAAAAAGTCTGTTACGATTTCTATTTTCACAAGACTATTAATCGAGTTAATTCATTTTTAAATACCCATTTAATTGAAGATCGTACCAACGTTATAAATAACGAAAAAGTACCTTCTTTTAGTGAATTAATGAGTAAAATTGACTTTAAATGGCTTTGTAATTCAACACAAACAATGTTTCATGGTGATTTTATTTTAGATAATATAATTTTAACTAAGAAAGGTTTTTCTTTGATTGACTGGAGACAAGATTTTGGTGGTCTTCAAAAGTCGGGTGATATGTATTACGACTTAGCAAAACTAAACCATAATTTAGTAGTAAATCATTCAATTGTAAATAGAGAGTTGTTTGAAATTAATATTGATAATAATGTAATTACTTGTGATATTCTTAGAAAAGAAAAGTTAGTAGAATGTCAAAGAATACTTTTTGAGTTTATTAGTAATAAGGGTTACGATTCGAAGAAAGTTCGGCTACTTACAGGTTTAATATGGCTCAATATGTCTCCACTCCATCACCATCCATTTGATCTCTTTTTGTTTTATTTTGGGAAATTGCAGTTATGGAGGTCAATAAATGAAAAGTAATAGCGTGAAGTCAATGCCAAAAGTATTTGTAATCGATGTCGATGGAGTATTTACTGATGGAAAATTCTACTACTCTGAATCAGGAAAGGTAATGAAAAAATTTGGGCCAGATGACAATGATGCTCTTTCCATTATTGAAAATAAACTAACCATCCACTGTGTCACGGGAGATAAAAGAGGATTTGGGATAAGTAAGAGGCGAATTGAGACAGATATGGGTTTAAAGCTATCTTTGGTAAGCACATTCGAACGCATTGAGTGGATTAATAAATATTACGATGCTAAAACAACTATCTACATGGGAGATGGAATTTATGACCCATTAGTTTTTAGACATGTGTTGTATGGAATTGCTCCTGCCAATGCATTTTATGCAACAAAAAAAGCTGCAAGCTATGTCACAAAAAATCGGGGAGGAGAAGGTGCAGTTGCCGAAGCATGCATCCATATTTTAGAAACTTTTTTTGATCAAAAGTTTGACGTGCTTTCTCTTGACATGACGAAGGGATCGGGAAATTGGAAATATTCTGGTTAAATTATTAGGATTAATTCATGTATAACAAATTTAAAAAAATATGCCCACTTCTCTACT
>CAZSUZ010000072.1:0-2389 GCA_964610165.1 uncultured Gammaproteobacteria bacterium | reverse complement strand
ATATTGATTAGACTTCCATCAATTTTTTGCCAAGGATCATTTACACTTTTTCTAGTAAAAATATCTTGATTCATTCCTATTACCCAAATTCTTCCATCTGTACCAACTGATAAATTTACAACTTTACCATCAATTTGTTTCCATTCACCATTTACTCCGTTTCTGTAAAATACATCATTATTTAATGATGCACCAATGGCAATTTCATTTATATTAACTTCTTTGACTGGAGTTGGGGTTGGTGGTGTGACTGATGAAGGTTGAGGTTGTTCTACTAAATTGTTAATTTTAATTGTATATGAATTTGTTGATATATTTCTTAATTTTCCATCAACATGTATCCAATCTGAACTCAAACCGTTTCTCCAAAAAATGTCATCGTTTGAAGTAACTCCCCATACAATTCCATCCATTCCTACAGAAATATTGGAAAGTTTTCCAGGAATATGCTGCCAATCATTATTTACTCCTAATCTAGTAAATATGTCATCACTTGAACTTACTCCCCAGACTCTACCGTCCTTTCCTACAGATATATTTTTTAATTTTCCTGGAATTTGTTGCCAATCTCCATTGACTCCTGGCCTAGTAAAGATGTCATTAGCTGAATTTACTCCCCAGACTCTACCATCACCTCCTACTGAAATGTTTATTAATCCTCCTGGTATATTTTGCCAAGTTCCATTTACTCCAAGTCTAGTCCATATTTGATTTGCTGAATTTACTCCCCATACTCTTCCATCTTGACCTACTGAAATATCAGTTAATCCTCCATCAATTTTTTGCCAATCTCCTTCAACACCAGGTCTAGTATATATTTCGCCTGTATTAGTTACTCCCCAAACACGACCATCTGTTCCGACAGATAATCTTTTGAGTTTACCTGGTATATTAATCCATTGTCCATTAGGTCCATCTCTTGTAAAAATATCCATATTACTATTTATTCCCCATACTCTATTTCCTAATTTAACATTTGAACTTCCGGTAAAATTTGTAGATATGCTTCTTAATTTTCCATCAACAAGTTTCCAATCAGGAGTTAAACCATTTCTCCAAAAAATGTCATCATTAGAAGTTACACCCCAAACGATTCCATCCATTCCAACTGAGATATTAGATAGTTTTCCTGGAATATGTTGCCAATCTCCAGATACACCTGGTCTGGTAAAAATGTCATTTGATGAACTTACACCCCATACTCTACCATCTTTTCCAACTGAAATGTTGATTAATTTACCTGGAATTTGTTGCCAGACTCCATTAACACCATCTCTTGTAAATATATCTTGATTTGAATTAACACCCCATACTCTTCCATCTCCTCCAACTGAAATGTTTGTTAAAAGCCCATCAATTTTTTGCCAACTTCCAGATACTCCAGGTCTTGTAAAGATTTCATTTGCTGAATTTACTCCCCATACTATTCCATCTTTACCAACAGCAATGTCTGTTAAGCCACCATCAATTTTTACCCAATCTTCAGAAATTCCTGATCTTGTATAAATTTCATTTCCAGCGGTTACACCCCAAACTCTTCCATCAGTTGCAACTGCTAATTTTTTAAGTTTTCCTGGTATATGAACCCAAACTCCATTTGGACCATCTCTTGTAAATATGTCCATATCTTTGTTTATTCCCCATACTCTGTTATCATTTATTTGTTTTAATTTATTTTTATTTAAATTTTTTTTCTTAGCAAATCCTTTAGGATTCATGAATTGATCTACTTTGAATGTTTCATCATTACACTTAATAGACATTTCTGAGGAGGTGTATTCTTTATAAGCCCATATTTTTCCGTCACCATACTTTACCAAATAAGTTCCTTTAGGTATGTGACAGTCTTCATTATTATGAGCACAATGTATCCATAAATCAGAACTTGATTCAAGCCTTTCAGCAGTTTTAGTTTTCATAAAACTTTTTGCTTTTTGATTCTTAAAGAGGAAGCTTCTAAGATCTGTTTTGTAGCTCTTATATGATTTTGATTTAGATTTACTGTTATTCACTTTTGAAGAAGATAAACTTCTATTTGCATTCTTTTTTGAATTGACTTTACTGTGAATTTCATGCAAATGTGAAATGAGTATCAATACAATGATAAAAATTACTTGTTTTTGTTTCATTTTAAAATTAATTATTGTCTGAAATTACCTTCGTTTTAAAGCCATTAAAACGATCGTTGATGTTCTTCGTTTTTATTCAAACTTTTCGTTACGAATATTAAACGGAATAATATATATAATTATGATAAGATACGAAATTATTAATAAATAATATAAAAATATGAATAAATTTATCATAACATAAATCATTTTAAAACAATTAAAAGCTAATATTATACTATTTTTAATTTTCTAAAGATTAATGGGGATTGGGGATTGGG
>CAZSUZ010000071.1:0-2515 GCA_964610165.1 uncultured Gammaproteobacteria bacterium | reverse complement strand
AATACTTACAAATATCTATTAGTCGCAGAAAGACTTGCGATAAGACTTATGAGAAAACTAAAAAATATTGTAACTAACGTTGTTGCTAAAACAAACGCAATATTAAATGGCCAAACTTGCATGCCAAATCCAAATAACATAACTGTTAATGTAGGAATGCCACTTAAGTAACCAGATAAAACAGAATTTAATGTTACTAATAATCCAACAAGAATAATATTGGCACCTGCTGTTGCCATTAAACCTAAAAAGATACTTTCTTGAATAAATGGCTTACGAATGTAATCATTACTTGCACCAAGTAATTTAAGAAGAGAAATTTCATCTTTTTTAAGTGCAATTTTAAATGAAGTTGTAATAGTTAATACAATTATGGAAACAAACAGTAAATATCCAAAGAATATAAGAGAAATTTGTCGAATATTTGAAGTTAATCGTAACAAATTATCTACAATATCCTTTTGAAATTGAACTTCATCGACTCCAGGTTCATCTGTTAACATTTCTGCAATTTGTGGTAAAAATTCAGGTTCTTTTGCATCAATTTCCAAAGAGGCTGGCAAAATATCTGCAGATGTCATTTCTAGCAGTAGTGGATCATTTTTTGTTAATTCTTTATATATGTTATACGCTTCAGTTTTAGAAACATAGGTTATTTCCTTTGTTTTACCAGAAGCTTCTAATTTATCACGTACTGCAAAAATTTCTTCTTCTTCCGCTTTAATTTGAAAATATACAATTACACGAGGTCTAGTTTCTACATACCCAAGTAATCCTTGAATAAAAGAAAGAGATATAAAAATTAATCCAGACATGAGCAATGTAAAAAATAAAATAGAAAGTGCAGCAAATGTCTGATATGGTGTTCTTCGAAGTGATGTTATAACGTCGCTCATAGTTCATATCCTCCTTTTTCTTGATCTTTAATAAGAGCGCCATGTTTCATAACAAGCACTCTTCGTTTCATACTATTAACAATATCTGTATTGTGAGTTGCAAATAAAATCGTTTTTGTTTTTTCTAGCTTTTTAAAAATTTTCATTACTTCCCAAGTTGTTTTTGGATCTAAATTACCCGTTGGTTCATCTGCAAGAATAATATTTCTATCACCAACAATTGCACGAGCAATGGCTACTCTTTGTAATTCTCCTGCTGAAAGTTGAGCAGGGAACATGTTCATTTTTTCAGCAATTCCAGTTGTTTCTAATGCATCAATACTTTGCCGTTTAATTTCAGATTCTGGATAACCTTTTACTCTCATACTTAACGCAACATTTTCAAGTACATTTTTTTCATTAAGTACTTTAAAGTCTTGAAACACAATTCCAATTCGTTGTCGAAGATTTGTTGTGTGTTTATATTTTTTAGAAGAAATTTCTTCACTGTCCAGCGTGATGCTACCAGATTCAGGTACAACTTCACGGAGAAGTAATTTTAAAATTGTTGTTTTACCCGCTCCAGATGGTCCAACTAAATAAATAAATTCATTATCTGCAACATTAAAAGAAACATCATTAAGAGCTAAATTTCCAAAGGGATATTTTACTGTAACATTTTGAAACGAAATCATACAAGCTTATTATTAGTAATTATTTAATTAAAGCAGATTGTTTACGATCTTTAAAGGTGAAGTTATTTAATAACTTCAATATAGCCTACATCCATAAGCCATCCAGCTTTTTCAGCTGCAAATGTTTGGCCTCTAACACGGACTTTTTTACCAACAAATTCAGATAAGTCTACAGTTGAAGATGTTAAATATGCAGTCTGATCTTCTCCACCAGGTCTTTCTAAATGAAAACTTCCTTCACCTTCAAATCCACCTTCTTTGAGTGTTCCTTCTGCTTCATCAGGAAATGTTTTTTCATCAAGAATACCTGCTGAGGTTTTTGAACCATCTGTACCTTTTTCATTTGTTTTATCAGCCGTAGCACTCATTGAACCACTAGAAAAACTATATATTCCAAATCCTGTTGCAGCGCCAAGTACAAGACCTATTAGTACTATTACTATAACAATCGGTGTTGAAAGAGATGTTGATACCTGAGGTTTGTTGATTGAATGTAATATATGTTTATCTTGATTTTCCATAGATATTAGAATAACACAAGACCAGAAAAAACAAAAGATTTTATTTATTTGGTTGTTTAATAAATGCTTCAATAAATCCTTCAATATTTCCATCCAGTACTTTATCTGTTTGTGTTTCTTCATAATCTGTGCGAAGGTCTTTTATCATTTTATATGGATGAAGTACATATGATCTTATCTGTGTTCCCCAAGAAGCCATTTTATCTTTTTTAAATGAAGCGATAGCTTTGTCTTTCTTTTCTTCTTCAAGTTGCCATAATTGTGCTCGAAGCAAACTTAATGCTGTTTCTCTATTTTGCATCTGTGAACGTTCTTGCTGACAAGTAACGGTAATACCTGTTGGTTTATGAATAAGTCGAACTGCGGTTGAAACTTTGTTTACATTTTGGCCACCAGCTCCACCAGATCTAAAAAATGACCATTC
>CAZSUZ010000070.1:0-2533 GCA_964610165.1 uncultured Gammaproteobacteria bacterium | reverse complement strand
CAGACAAGGAAGCAGAATTTGGTCGCGCAGATACCGTAAAAGAAAAAGGATTTTACATTTTACCTAGTGAACTTTTTGTAAACGTTCGTAAAAATGCTCGAAATGATGCGAACTTAAACGAAACATTATCATCTGTTTTTAATAATATTGAAAATTCTGCTAAGGGTTCTGATAGTGAAGATGATTTGAAAGGACTATTTGATGACCTGGACGTTAATTCAAATAAGCTTGGGTCAAATGTTGAAAAAAGAAATCAAAAACTTGTAAAACTTCTCGAAGCTATTGGTGATCTTAAGCTTGGTGATTATGGAGACAATACTATCGATGCTTTCGGTGATGCGTACGAGTTTCTTATGACCATGTATGCCTCAAACGCAGGTAAGTCTGGAGGTGAATTCTTTACACCGCAAGAAGTAAGTGAACTTCTTGCGGAAATTACTACTGTTGGGAAGAAAGAGGTTAATAAAGTATATGACCCTTGCTGTGGTTCTGGTTCACTCCTTTTGAAATTTGCAAAGGTTCTTGGAAAAGAAAATGTCAGACAAGGTTTTTATGGTCAAGAAATTAACCTTACTACATACAATCTTTGTCGTATCAATATGTTCTTGCACGATATCAATTACAATAACTTTGATATTGCTCACGGGGACACACTTACTGACCCGAAGCATTGGGATGATGAACCATTTGATGCAATAGTTTCTAATCCTCCATATTCAATCAAATGGGATGGTGACGCTAATCCTATTATGATTAATGACCCTCGTTTTTCTCCTGCTGGGGTACTTGCTCCGAAGAGTAAAGCTGACTTAGCGTTTACCATGCATATGCTTTCTTGGCTCTCTACTAGCGGAACAGCGGCTATCGTTGAATTTCCAGGAGTTCTTTATCGCGGTGGAGCTGAAGCAAAGATTCGTAAATATTTGATTGATAATAACTATGTAGATGCAGTTATACAGCTTCCACCAGATCTTTTCTTTGGAACAACTATAGCTACTTGTGTTGTCATTTTGAAGAAAAGTAAGAAAGATAATAAGACTTTGTTTATTGATGCCTCGGCTGAATTTGTGCGAGGTGGAAATAAAAATAAATTAAGTGAAGAGAATCGTAAAAAGATTCTGCATGCTTTTATTGAACGAAAAGACATAGAACATTTTGCAAAGATCATTGATAACAAAACAATCGCTGAGAACGATTACAATATTGCAGTTTCAAGTTATGTAGCACAAAAAGATACTCGTGAGGTTATTGATATAAAAGAATTAAATGAGGAAATTGAAAGAATCGTAAAAAAACAGCAAGAACTTCGCACGGCAATTGATGAGATTGTGAGAGAGATTGAAGGAAAATAATATGACAAAGCGTCAATCAAAAATTGAAAAACTAATTTCAGAACTCTGTCCAAACGGTGTGGAGTTTTTTGAGTTGGGTTCTGTGTGTAATATTAAAACAGGACAATCGGTAAATAAAATAATGATTGAGCAAAATAAAGGAGAATATCCCGTTATTAATAGCGGAAAAGACCCTCTTGGCTATATTAATATATACAATACAGAAAACGATCCAATTGGTATAACATCAAGAGGTGCTGGAGTTGGTTCAATTACTTGGTGTGAGGGAAAATATTTTCGTGGTAATTTAAATTATTCAGTGACGGTTATCGATAAAAATATTTTAAATGTTCGTTATCTTTATTTTATTTTAATGAATAGCCAGAAGCAAATAAACGAATTATCTGTTTTCAATGGAATACCAGCTCTTAACGCGAGCAGTTTAGTAAAATTAAAAATCCCCATCCCACCCCTTGCAATCCAAAAAGAAATCGTCAAAATTTTAGATCATTTTACAGAGCTAGAAGCAGAGCTAGAAGCAGAGCTAGAAGCGAGAAAGAAGCAGTATAACTGGTATAAAGACGTGCTACTTAGTTTTGGTGATAAAGTTGTCTTAAAAGAATTAGGAGAGGTAGCAGAAACCTATGATGGTACACATCAAACGCCTAAATATACAACAGATGGTGTTCCATTTGTTAGTGTTGAAAATATTAAGAATCTTTATGGTACAAAAAAATTTATATCAATTGATGATTTTGCTAAATATAAATATAAACCCAAAAAAGATGATTTGTTTATGACCAGAATCGGTGATATTGGAACTTGTTCAGTTGTAGAAAATGATAATCCGCTTGCTTATTACGTTACACTTACACTTATACGCCCAAATCATAAGTTAGTATTAACAAAATATCTAAAGTTTATTATTGAAAGTGGAATTGGTAAAAAAGAGTTGCATAAAAGGACCTTGGTAAATGCAACACCAATAAAAATTAATTTAGGAGAAATTTCAAAAATAAAAATCCCAATACCTTCACTTGATGAACAAGAAAGAATTGTTTCAATTCTCGATAAATTTGATTCGCTTGTAAACGATATTTCAATAGGCTTACCAGCAGAACTCAAAGCCCGTCGATCGCAATATGAGTATTATCGAGGAAAACTTTTAACTTTTAACGAATATGTCAGCTAACAACAAATAC
>CAZSUZ010000069.1:0-2697 GCA_964610165.1 uncultured Gammaproteobacteria bacterium | reverse complement strand
GGATTTTGATCAATGCCCGTGGTTTAATAGAACATTTTACAAAAATAACTATCCAACTTACTATGAAACTAATAATATATTTATGTTTCCTGGGATTGTTACTGACGATAATATGCGTGGCAATAATTATTCAGAAAATGTTATTAATCTCGCACTCGATTTACTTCAGCGCCGCGGATCCAATATTTTGGTTACATTTGAGTGCACAGAAACAAGTGCTACATACATCCCTGAAATAGTGTCTAACGTTATTGGGGCGAAAGATGACATGGTAATTACTGGACTTTGGGATCATGCAACAAATAATCGTACACCAATATCTTTCTTGAATTACACAGCTTTTAGTATGGGCTCAACTTCTTAGCTTCACATTATATTTTTTAAGAAAAAATTCGGGTAGATAAGATTCTTTCAGTTCTCTTAGACCGCTAATACCTAGGTCTTGTTCCCAATTTATGTATTTGCACCCGAAATGATGTAGTTCTTTTGCAACAAGACTCGATAGAAATATGTCTATATATTCATAGCGTAATTTAGCTTTTTGGAAATGACAGATTGCATAATCCCTCGACACAATCTCGTTAATTGAATATCCAACACATAAATTATCTATATATATAAAGATTCCCATTAAATCAAAATGGCTTGAATTACGAACCAGGTTTTCGAGTGCGGCGCCCTCGCTTTCTGCTTCCTCTGGAGTTCGATGCCTCTCGCTTATCCATTCATTGAATAGTTTTTTGATAATGTCTATATCAGACTTTTGAGTAAATCGAATCTTTCTTAATGACAGATCATCTAGATTAGCGCGCAAAAACTGATTAATTCTTTTTCGTTTGCCTCGGTATCTACCTCCTTGTAGCATAGCGTGCTCAGAAATTTCGTAAACGTAATCAAATTGGTCTCGGTCTTCAGAGATGATAAATTTATTTTTATCGCTTACGCTATCTATTACAACTTCTGGAACAAGAGACAACCGATTATATTTATTTAGCAGCACTTCCAAACTCTCGTCAATACTTGTTGTCCCTAGTATCGAATATATAGGTTTTCCGGAAATATAGTCTGGCATTGTAATAATTAGGTTATTGTTAAGCACAGATACTGATGTGTCATTCATAGTATTCCAGGCGAATAAACTAGTGAAATTGAAGTCGGAGTATGGGTCGAATTCTGCACAGAACTTTTGAATCTCATCTTGGTGAGTAATATCTAGCAGACTGTAATTCGGAAATTTATTTATCATTGCTTAATTCTAGAAGTATTTTACATGATATACTCGTAAAAAGGATAAGAGGAATGTTAATTAAATTCATATCATACATCCCAGCCATTCTCGGTCTTATAGCAATCGGGTTTTTTGTTTTTCTCAACAATATTAAATCAAGTAAAAATACTATCTTTGCAGTGTTAACGTTATTTATGGCGCTTTGGCTTGGTGCTTTGTTTGTCGGGGATACGACTTCCAGTTTGCTTATTGCTATTTGGAGCTTACGTCTCGGTTTATTTTTCTCTGCTTTTATGTTCTATGCAATATACTTATTTTCTCTAGTATTTCCCTTCAAATCCAAGATAAATATTGCTTGGCAGTTCGTGATCGCCATCCCTTTTATTGCTACAGCATTAACTTCTTTTTCCTCACTTCAAGTGCAGACTGTGAGCATTCAAGGATTTGGGGTCCAGCCCGAAACAGTAGGTAGTTTGTATGTTTTTTCTGATGTCACGGCGGTTCTGTATATATTAACCGCAATGGGAATTTTAGCATTCAAGTATAGGAAATCTGATAAATTACAACAGAACCAGATTAAATTAGTAATCTACGGTTTAGTCGTCGCTTTAGTGCTGAATATCTTTAGTGGGACAGTCCTTACTATGTTGAAAATTAATAGTGATCTTATTTCGCTAGGCGGTATCTCGATACTAGTGTTTGCTGTATTTGTTGCTTACGCAATCATCTGGAAGGGTTTCTTGGATATAAGGTCGGTCGTCGCCAGATCCGTTGCCTATGTGCTGGCGCTGGGTACCATCGGTGGTTTTACAGCATTAATTATTTATTTGATAACAACAAGGTTTAGTAACGCAGACATTTCTGATTCGCAACTAAACCTATTATTTATTTTTGTTGCATTAGTTTTTGCTGTTTTATATCAACCCTTAAAACAGTTTTTTGATAAAGCAACGAATAAATATTTTTATCAGGATGCATATGAACCACAAGATTTACTTAACAAATTAAATACTTCTCTGGTAACCTCAGTAGACTTAAATCAAATATTAAAGACTACATGTACACTTGTTGAAGAATACATAAAATCATCAGAAGTAATTTTTTATATAAATAAAACAGATAGAGCTATTGAGAGATCATATTCGACTAAAGAAAAAAATGACGAAAAATTGAATAAGATATTTCATATTGTGCAAAAAACACCTATGAAGATATATTCTTTTGAAAATGAAGACGTCGCATCAGAGGTTAAACAACAGGCCAGTAATCTAGGTGTTAGCTTGGTTGCACAATTAAGCTCACCGAAGCAGAGTGGTCCCAATATTGGTTCTATAGTTTTGGGTCCAAAGAAAAGCGGTGGTATTTACGGAAAACAAGATTATCGGGTTTTAGAAATTATCGCAGACGAACTTGTTATAGCAATCCAGAATGCTTTGAGATTTGAGGAGATTCAGCAATTTAACATTACT
>CAZSUZ010000068.1:0-2813 GCA_964610165.1 uncultured Gammaproteobacteria bacterium | reverse complement strand
GCTCTTCTTAAATTTTCTTTTACACCAGAGTTTGTTTCTGTTTTGAATTTTTTCTGCATATCATCAAGTACTTCTGCAACAGATACATTTGAAACATCAGAAACAGAAGGCTCACGACAATTATTATTTTGATCTGTAATTAATAAGTAATGAGGAACACCACACATGTTCATGGTTAAATCAAAACGATCACCTTCACAGATTAATTCATGATTACCTGTTTCCTGCAGTTTATTGCGTAAACCATATCGCATTTCATTAAATCTTTTTTCTGAAGGAGGAAGCGTATTTATAACAGTAAAAGGTGGCCGACTATTAAAAATAGCTGCATTAAACATATCTCTCCATCCAAATGAATGATGAGGAACATATAGTTGCGAATTATTTTTTCCATTAGTTCCACCATGTCTTTGTCCACTTTCACTAATTGAATTAGAAAATGCCAGTGATTCTTCTGTAACTTGTGCAAGCAATGATAATTCGGAAAGAATAGTTAGCGCTTCATCGGTAATTGGCTCGTCTTTTTCCATAAAAAAATCTATTGAAGGAAAATGTTTTTGAGCCAAATTTACTATTAATTCTGTTCCTTGGCTTATTTGTTTGTTTACAATTTCTTCTGGAATTGTATTAACAAAAGAACCAATAGATGAAGGTATAAAAATACGCACTCGAGGATTTATTACTCCTTCAGATCGTTGTTGAATTATTTCGGCAACACCAAAGCTGGAAAGAAATCCACTTAAAAATCGTGCAGGTATTTCTCCTTTTGGATTAATAGAAAACACATTATTAATTTCGACCTCTTGTTGCGGGTCCAGACAAATATCTTGTGCCTGTTTAAAGTTTGTGAGATCAGCACCGCTGATATGTAATCGTTCCATAATAATAAAAAAAACCCTCGCCGCTGTCTACCTACTAATTTGTAATTAGTAAACAGACAAGGGCGAGGGCTTGAGGTCTCGCGGTACCACCTTGTTTCCATTTTATTGCAAAAAAAAACATCCGTGTGTGGATGTCTCGATTATTAGCAATAAAATGCTCTTTATCGAGTGCTCCGAATATTCGACACACTCTTTCGCTATCACGGTGCGTACCCGGCTCAGCTTACTAAGAATGTATCTTTTGGGCCTACAGCTTAGGAGGGTAATTCAAACTGTTTTTTACGAAAGCCTTGCTCCAACCGGCTTTTCTCAGATGTCACCAAAACAATTCTACTTTTTCTCCATCAATGCTTTGAAGGAATTATAATGGCACAAAACTATAATGTCAAATAAATGATAAGTAAGTTAATTATCAAAAACACAAAGTAGTAATTAAATTTATCTGCAATCTGAGAATAGCATAAATATGTTATCCTTAAATCAATTCTTATGTATTATTGGAAATTAATAACATTTGCAACAATTTTTAATTTACTTTTTGAATATTCACTTCGTGGTATTAATAATTTGTTTGTGCAACCACTTCTTCCATTAGTTCTTTTTATTACATATTTTTCATTATTTACTATGGTGGAAGATCTTATTGTTCGATTTAAATTAAAAGATTATCAATTAATGATATTATCTTTTTTTTATGGCACTTTATATCTTGCATACATATCTGGTCTTGTTTTTATTAAGCCATATTTTTTTGGTATAGATATAATTAATTTAATTTTTGTGAATGTAGTATGGTGGGGAGCGTTACAAGCGGTGTTAACTTTTTATTTAGCAAATTTATTTTTTCCAAGAAATTGGAATCATACTAAATTGTCTCTAAAAGGTTGGTTGCTTAGTTTAGGATTAAATGGTTTGGCTATTTTTATATTTCAAAAAAGTGGATTTATTCCATCTGGTACTCCACTTGGCAATATAACAGTATTTATTATCTTATTTATAAGTTTGGGAATTTTTATTGTTTCATTACGGAACAAAAATCAACAAACAATATTTAAGAAAAGTAACTTTTTAAATAAACTTTCTTTTGTAACAATAGCTTTATTTTTATTCTCAGCAATTTTTTTAACAAAAGATCCAGTACTTTCAAATACTTCAAATATAAATGCTTTTAGTTTAAAGATAATAGGTGTATATACACTTATTATTGCAATAGTGCTATATTTTTATAAACGAAAGATTAAAACTGAGATTTCAGTATAGATTATCTAAAAAAACCTCTAAATAATTCTAAATATGTTCCGTAATTTGCATAAATTAAATAGCCATTGAGAATAATTAATCCTGGAAAAACGATCCACGTTTCTATAAAACCTCCTGTTTTCATCCGCATAAATTTAAAAGGTGGAAATCCAAAATCCCACGGAATTGGAAAGAGCAGAGGAATACCTTGTTTTGTCATACCATCTGTAATTAAATGAGAGATAAAACCAATCATCACAGACCACCATACAACATTCATATCTACGAGTAAAAATGTTCCCATCCAAGAAAGCAATAATTCTAAAATAATTGCCCCAATAAATAATCCCAAAAATGAATGCGAAATCATTCTGTGTTTACCTACAAATGGTTTTACAATTTTTGCCAAAATATTGCCGCCTCTAAATTTATCCCAAAAATCAGAAGTTGCATTATCTATATCTGGCAAAAGTCCACCAAGCATATTTGCGCCAAGTGCCGTAATAGTTGTTGCAAATGTGATATCTGGTATTGGATGTTTTAGTAAAAATACAATGTTTAATGCAGTGAATGCTGCAAGATCATGAGTACGGCCAGTCATAGTAAAAGCATAGCATATTCAATTTGTTGAAGGACGATTGTGTAGTATAATGTTTTAACTTTGGAGAGGTGGCTGAGTGGACGAACGCAACG
>CAZSUZ010000067.1:0-2965 GCA_964610165.1 uncultured Gammaproteobacteria bacterium | reverse complement strand
ATTTATGGGGAAAACGCGCTGCTAAAATTGCAGGATTTTTATTTGTATGTATTCCCTATTTTGTATTTTATGACAGAATTGCTCTTATTGATTCCGCAGTAAATGCAGGATTTGTATGGATATTATTCTTCTCAATTTTACTTGCACGTACATTACGACTTGACGTTGCGTTACTTATGGGATTTGTAGCCGGGTTCGTATTGCTTGCCAAATCAACTTCACGCATGTTTATTATGCTTTCAGTCGCAGCTCCAATTTTATTCATTTCTAAAAAGAAAACAGAATTTATTACTAAATCTATTAACTACTTAGCATTACTTGCCGGTGTAGGAGTTATTGCTTTATTCTTTTATAATGTCCAAAGACTTTCTCCATTTTTTCATTATGTTGAATTAAAAAATACAACTTTTGTAATGACATTTAGTGAATTTTTGCAAACACCTTTTGCACACTTTACAAATAATATTAAGATTATTCCACTTTATATTGCATGGGAAGCAGGATGGCTTATTGTTATTTTTAGTATTGCTGGGTTATTTAAACTATATAAAAAAGATATCCGTTTATTTTTGTATATTCTTGCATTTATAGTTGGTCCTTTTCTTGCATTGTCATTTTTTGCAAAAGTATTATTTCCTCGTTATCTTATTTTTTACGCTTCAATTCTTATTATTACAGCAACATATTTTATTACAACGCTTAAAGTTAGAACACAATATATTGTTTTAGGTGTTCTGCTTCTTTCAATGAGTGTTCTTAGTTATCCACTTATTTTTGATCCTGTAAAGGCAAGCTTTCCACCTGTAGATCGTGGTCAATATATTGAAAGTGAAACTGCAGTTTGGGGCGCAAAAGAGTTAATGGCATATTTACGAGAAGAATCCAAAGCCAAACCAGTATTAATTTTGGCTGAAGGTAATTTTGGACTTGTTGGTGACGTGTTAGATGTCTTTTTACAAGAAGGTGACAATATGGAAATTAGAGGATTTTGGCCATTGGGTGAAAAAGAATTATTAGATCATCAACAAGAAGCAACTACCAAAGATGTGTATATTGTGTTCTCACACAGAGAAGAATTTCCTGAAAATTGGCCAATAGTTTTTGTTAAAGAATATACAAAGCCAGGTAATAAAAAATCTTTATATCTGTATAAATTAATACCCTCACAACAAGAAGAATTACTAACTAAGGTTACTCAATAAATCTTTTCTTTTTATATATATTAGTATTACTGCTCCGATAATAGATAAACCACTTAACAATTCTGTAACGGTACGTGCAGTTGTGTCTTGGAAAATAAACTCAAGATTATACTCACCTGCTGGAAGATTTGACAACGTAATTAGTACATAATCATTGTCATCTGAAATTGTTAATTGTTCTCTTTGATTGTTTTCTACTTTGTATGCTGTCCAGTTTGGAAAATTATATGTATTTAATCTTAAAGCAAATGGTGTAGTTGCCTTAACAGAAAATATTTTCTTTTCATATGTCTCACTTATAGATGTTACTTCAGCGTTTCCTTTTTCTATAATAAAAGGCCTTGTAGCAATCTGCTCTTTATTAATATCCAAAATCGTTGTATTAAGCGCAGAACGTTTTGTTATTACATCTTTAGGAACAAATTCAAATGAAGTTTTACTTATATTCCAACTAATTTCTTCCTGAGATGTTAATTCTGCATCTGTTGCTTGAATATATTGCTGTGGAACAAAGTATTTTTGATAAATAACAATTGTTCCAATAATAATACAAAACGCACCTATAAATCGAGCTGCTTGAGGAACTACAAATTTACTGTAATACACAGTTAAAGAACCAACTATAGAAATAAATATTGCAGTGAATGTTAAAAATCTCCATGGAAATTGTAAATATGAAAGAAATCCTACTAATTGCCATACTGGTTTTGATATCTCAAGTGTCATAAAAATACTAAAAATTAAGAGTCCTAAAAAGAATAATGAATGAGTAACTTGATCAATTTGTTTTCGTTTCCAGTACCAGAGTACCACTAACGCAATAAAAGAAGTACCAACCAATAACATATGCACTTTCCCCAATTGAAAGGTAAAACCATCAATTGGACCCTCTAAAGAGCCACCATAACTCCATAAAGAATATAAAAACTGCTGTGGATAGATAAAATGGATACTGTAGTCTGCTAATTCAGTTAAGAGAATATCATTTACTTTTGTGAATTTTCGCTCCAACATTGAAGGAAGCCAAAAAAATGAACTAAGACTTAATCCCCATAAGCCGGAGATAATAATTGTTTTTACATAATCAAGTTGTGACTTTTTCTTGGAAAAAACAAAATAAAAAAGAAAAAATATTCCCAAATAAATCATACTCGGAAAAGCAATAAGTGGATGTGTAAGAATAATTGCCGCTATCATGAGTCCAAAATAAAGTCCAGATTTAATCGTTGGTTTTTTATAAACACAATACATTGAATGAAACAAATAAGGCAGAACACTCATACTAAAAAACTCTGCCAAAGCCCCTCGAACATATGCATTCACTGCATGATAGAAAAAATAAGTATATAACGTTGCACCAACAACTGCGGTAATTCGATCGTACATGGATTTTATAAAAAGATACATACCATATGCTGCAAGGACATACCCAGCTATAAACGTAAGTTTTATTGACCAGATAAAGGAAAATCCTACTAAATGGAATAATTCAGCGACATAATAAATGAGTGGTGGATAAAAGTTAAATAATGGATATCCATACCCAAATCCCAATTCATCTACCCATCTTGGAAATAAAATGCCTTGTGATATGCCATTATTTAAAACAAACAGTCGAGCAATATGTTGATTATCATGCATTGTAAAATAACCCGTTTTAGTCAAAGAAATGAATGAAGGAATTGTTATAATAAAAACAAGAAGTAGATATATTATTTTTTTATTTCTTTCAAAAAATTGTTTCATGTTTAATTTTGTATTAA
>CAZSUZ010000066.1:0-3049 GCA_964610165.1 uncultured Gammaproteobacteria bacterium | reverse complement strand
ACACCACGTTCTACTCTATGCAGTTCCGGATCTTTCCACCATTTCATACAATACACATGCACTTCATGACCCTGGGATACAAGGCGTGTTGTAATATCTATTAACCGTTTTTCCTTGCCACCTTTGTTATATGGATAAATGGCGTCTGAGACATAAGCTATTTTCATTTGTGAGGACGCGGAGACCAGGTTAAATTATCAATAAAAGTAAACAGAATTTTAATTCCATCTGTAAAAGAACTAATCTTTGAGTAACCTAATCTTCTGTCATAAGTTATTGGAACAGAGTACACACTCATATTCATTTTTTTCATTTTCGTTATCATTTCCATTTCTATGGCAAACCCTTTAGAATCCAAATGCATAAGCAATTTATCTAGCGCATTACGTTTAAAAGCAAAATACCCAGATAAACAATCGGTAATATTTGCTCCATAAAAATGCCTTACTAAAAATGCAAAGAACCAATTAACCAATCTATGAGAGGCAGTAAGTGAACCTCTAATTGTTTTACCACCAATTCTAGAACCAACAATTACATCACAAAAATTATTTTGCAAAGGTTCAAGTAAACGTGGCATTTCTTCCGGTTTATATGTATTATCTCCATCTAAAATTACTACATAATTAACATCAGCCGCTACTGAATTAAATCCTGTTTTTAAGGCATGTCCTTTACCTTTTGTTGGTTCATGAATAATTTTAATATTCCTTTTTTTTACTTCTTCTTGCGTTCCATCTTTTGAATTGTTATCTACGACAACAACGTTTACATCAAACCCTTGATGTTTTAACTTTTCAAATGGCATAGAATCTAACACTTTACCGATCCCTTTTTCTTCATTGTGACAGGGTATTATCACTGTTACTTTCTCCATATTATTTATATGTAATTTCTGTATAAAAATGTATTGACTGATTTATATTCTCTAAATTAACTGTAAGTTTTACTTTTTGGTGTGGAGATCTTATTGTAAACTTCTCAGTTATAGTTTTACTTTTATCATGATCTAAACTTACTTGACCTTTATCAAGCAATGACGCACTGTCTGATGCATTAGCCATGACAGTATAGTTATAAAGTACTTTTTTATTTTCTAAATTATGTATAGTGAAACTAAATTCTTTTTCTTCATTAATTTTAAATACTTTTGGAAGTTTTAAGATATCTTCAAAATAAAGCTCAGTATAAGATTCTGGTACAGGTAGTAAATTATAACCTGCTAATATTTTGTTAACATCTAATTTATTTACAATGATTCCAAAGAAAAAAATAATTCCTATTGAAGCACCAAATATTATAGTTTTGCTATGTTTCATCATATTAACAGTATTAAAACTCAATTATAAAGAAGTAATGTAAGTGAATTGTAAAACCTATTATAACAGCAGAATTTAATTAAAGGTTTATAATTGGATCTAGTACATCATACCACTCTTTTTCAGGAACAAATTTAATTCCTAGAATACCTTTTTCAGGAACTAAATATCTAAAAGTTAACTTATTCTCTTCAATATATACTTTTCTACTTGTAACTAGTTTAAGTCCATCATTTTTAGTAGATACTTCATAAACTTCAAAATGTGCCCTCTTCGGTACATCTGCGTTTTTTAGATCAAATTCTATTAAATGTGGAGTATCAGTTAAATTAACCACCGCAGATCCTTTAACATTATCAGAATTTGTGAAACCTAAAATCTGTAATTCATCATGAGTATTACTTTCGTGAATAATACTTGTACCTTTTCCCAAACCTAATGATTTACTAAGAATTTTCCAACTACTTGCTTGTGGAAGCAATTCTGCCTTATTATCAATCCATTTATAAAATCCCATACTATTTTCATCTGTACCTCTATTAGAAGTATTAATTGGAAGCATTGCAAAATAGTTTGCTCCACCAATTCCATTTTTTAAATATTCAACTAATCTTTCTGCAGTAAATGTAAGCGCTCTATCTCCAGTTTTGTATGAGGCTGCATACTGGTCTCGCGATTCATTATTCCATTCAGTAATAAATATATCGGGATTATTAAGTTTTTTGGCATAATTTTTATAAATTTTTAAAGAAGTAAGATATAAAGGAGTATCATAAGTATGAAAGCTTATAACATCTGGTTTTATATTCATATCAGAATCATTTACTAAATAATTCATAACCTTACTTGCACTAGCATTTGATTCTACACCTCCGATAATTTTAACTTTCTTACCATCATTTATTTCATTATCTACTTCGCGAATAGCATTGGAAACTGTTATATAAATGTTTGCATACGCTTGCTCTTTTGTAAGGTTGCTTTTATCAGTTACAAGAAAAATTCGATGATCAGGTTCATTCCAAACCTCTACATAGTCTAAGTCGTCTCGGTATAGTGTGTAAACTTTTTTTACTATATCTTTAAAAACTTCCCAATCTTTTGGAACTCCAAAAGCAGTACCATTATAAGTCAGCCATCGAGGAGAATAACCCATTATTCCTATAGTTTTCATATTATGTTCTTTAGCTTCTTTAAAAATACTTTTCAATGCAGGAATAGTTTTAGGATCCCATGTAGTGGAATCTTGGACATTGTTAGTATTATTCTTATACTGTTCTATAGTTATATCTCTTGGAAGAGTAAATTCAACATACAAATCCTTTCTTAAGGATGTTATCCCAGCTTTTTCAAATTCGTCCCATGCAGCTTCATGACCAACTGGTGGAGAATGAGAAGCTCCAAATACGAGTGGAGATCCATCTGCAATTTTTCTAGAATAATCAAATTTCAACTTTAATTGGCTCTAATGTTGTACCAACTAGTATGTTAGCTGACAATGCTTTTTGTTTTTCAGCTTGTTCATATTTTTCAACACCCATTTTTAAACCTAAGTACACAATGCCAATCACAATCAAGCTCGTAATTATAATAAATATACTTTTTTGAAACTTCATATTGTCATTGTAACCTTTATTGATTAAATTTTTATAAGAAATTATTACATTCCACACACCATCAAATTTAGCCCAGTCACTTCATCAAACTCTCGATTAATTGTTCCTTCAAAC
>CAZSUZ010000065.1:0-3052 GCA_964610165.1 uncultured Gammaproteobacteria bacterium | reverse complement strand
GAGCCCCAGTTTGTGGAACTGGTTGTCGCGGGTTCGAATCCCGTCGGTCACCCCAACGTTTATTTACTTATTCATTCAAATAAAAATTACTCTCTTCGTATCGAAACAGAATATTCTTTTTTAGGAAGATCTGAAACTGAGTAATCTAATTCCTTAGCGCAGATGCATTTCGTAATCTGATCAGCTCTTTTTGTTGCATACACCACTTCCAATTCATTGTTATTGATCTCATATGAAGCCTTTGATAAACTCTCACCACCGCATAATAAACTAATATGTGTTTTTATTAATAATGTACTTTCATCAAGCCACTCCGATTCCTTAACACCCAAATTTTCCTCATTCCAAGGATCTATTGTATCATCGCATTCTTTTAATGAAATCTGCAAGTTATTTTGGGTTATTATTGGTTCATTTTCAATCGGAGCGCTTTGATTGTTCTGATTTTTCAGATATGTAAATACAAAATATGAGATGACTGCTACTATTAGAAATAATGGGACTAAATATATTTTATTATGTAACTTTTTTTTAGCCATACAATAATTATATTAGTAAAAATATTAAATGTTTTGTTCATTATTTATTCGATCACCCCAAACTTGTTGACTTATCTTACCCCTCCGATACACTTATATTAATGACTAAAAAAATATCCGGTAACTGCCAATTAAAACTGGCAATTACTAGTGGTGTTATTATGACAGTTATTTCTTTCTTCCTGGGATTTTATTGGAATACAGGACGTTTTTTATTATTCGGAATTCCTAAAGATATATTTACTTGTCTTTCATACAATAACGTAAAAGAAGCATATCAAATGGATTGTTTTTTACCTATATCAAAAAAATCATTCATTCTTAAAGAAACCTTAGATTGCACTGCCTATACCAATCAAGGATTTAGTCATAATATCTGGAGAAAGCAGGATCCGGAAAGAAACAACATGACATTTATTAAAAGTGATTATGTAACAATCAAACTGGAATTTAAAGATAATAAAATAATCCGATCTTCAATTGTTGATGGCAGGAAATATGAATATAATATCATTCACGAAACAAAGGATATTATCCAAGGAATTTACTTTCCTTCTACAGAAGTACCGAATCCTTTTGATACGGAACATTTTATTACCTTATCAAAAAACTATGGTAAAGGTATGGAAGTTTGGCATAATAAAGAATGGTATGGAGATGCTTCCATTGGTTCTTTCTTCTTTCAGTGCGAATAATTATATAATTTGGGTTCTAACAGCGTCTATCCAGTCACCCCAAAACGAAAATTCAATTCTGTTTGCTACAATGAAACCATGAAAGAAATACAATTTGAAACTAAACTACTTTTAATCAACAACTGGACAATTCTCCACCTACCCCAAAATGCCTCTGCACAACTCCCATCTAGAGGAATGACAATGGTTTCTGGAACACTCAACAATATACCTTTTAAAGCCGTTCTTGAACCAGACGGTATGTATTTAAATGATCGTAAGCCAAGTCATTGGTTTAAACCAGATGAAAAATTACTTACTAAGGCAAATGTTAAAGTTGGTGATACTGTTGTTGTTACTCTTGAGCTAACGAAAGAATGGATTGAACCGGAAGTTCCAGAGGATGTAAAAAAAATATTAAAAACTTCCAAAAAAGCAGAAGAATTATGGAATGATATTACTCCTATGGCACGCTGGGATTGGGTTCGTTGGATTCGTGCTGTTAAAACAGCAGACACCCGTAAAAAACATCTAGATGTTATGATGGATAAACTCAATAAAGGAATGAGACGTCCTTGCTGCTTTAATCGTAGTATGTGTAGTGAACCAACAGTTTGCCCTAATTGGAAACTTGCAATTTAAATATTACTTAAGTTATGTCTAAACCAACAACTATTTCTAAATATAACAATTCTCTCATAGGCGAAGATAAAAAAATCTAAAAAAATTCAATGGGATTATAAAAATATCGTAAAACGTCGTGGTGTTTTAGGAAAACTAGATATATAGATTCTGTCCTACATTATCCGTAATCAAGGACTATACTATTATAGATGCAGAAACGAATTCCTAAAAATAAAAATACTTCCTTTATATGTCCTTTTTGTAAAAATAATATAGTAGCCTCTAAAAAAACAGAAGTTCTGTATAGAAGTGTTTGGGTAGATGCTTGTTCAGACTGTTATATTCAGTCCATTGAAAAATCAACCCACTCAAGCTTTCAATCTCGGACAATTAATGAATTGCTTTAATTTATCTATTTGTAGTCTTTCTTTTCATTGCACGAACTCTTCCATGCATTTTAGTTTTCACAATTGCTTTTGATCTTTTTTTCTGACCATTTATTTTCTTTGCCATACATATATCTAATAAAGTAATGCCTAACACTAACAGTTACATGTAGAATAGTCAACCTTGGAAAATAAATAGACCCAAAACACCAGCGATTATCATTAATAAAATAAGAATAATAATTTGAAGTAAAGGAAAAGAACTCGTAACATCTTCAGTCACTTGCGTTGCATTTTTATTTTCATAAAACGAGTTTAGATTGCTTATTATATCTTCCTCTTTTTCACCTTTTAATTTTAATACATTTATTACATTCTTATCTGCAACACCTTGTTCCTTAAGTGTAGTAATGTTTTGTAATGTATTCATCATATCTGATTGTATGTATAAATGGTTTAAGTGTCAATAAAATATACTTTCAATTCTTATTAAAGTCTTACAGTATTATGGTATAAACAATGACATGCAAATGAGACAATCTAATATGAAATATAATAATATGCCTAGCGATATAGCTAATAATTTAGAACAACTAAAAGAAGATTTTTTAAGTGCCTCTAGTCATGAGTTAAAGACTCCTTTAACAAGTCAGAAAGCTTTTATTCAACTACTTGATCAATTAGTTACCCAAAACAATGATCAACAATATAAAAGATACATTAAAAAAATTGCCGACCAAAATGAAAAATTATCACAGTTAGTGAATAGTTTATTAGATGCTTCTAAAATTAAAGATGGCAGACTTTTAACTAATCCTACTACATTTAA
>CAZSUZ010000064.1:0-3078 GCA_964610165.1 uncultured Gammaproteobacteria bacterium | reverse complement strand
GAAATTGATTGTCAAGTCTAAACTTTCGGAGTGGTCGGTAAAATAGCAGCTAACGGTTGGGTGTATGAGAAGGTTTGCTTAGATGAACTTTCAGATTACCACCGAACTTGATAGCAAACTTTCTTATACACCTTGTTATGCACAGTACGGTTTAATTAGTACAAAACTTTAATCGAATAACTAAAAAAAGAATTAAAAAATGAGCGTTGGACAAAATATTTTTGAAAAAAATAAAATTTATTTAAGTAGTTGCTTGGATAAAATGAAATTATTAGATGATAATTCAGTTGATTTAATTGTTGCTGACCCACCTTACTTTAAGGTTGTGAATGAAAAATGGGATTATGAATGGAAAACTGAAAGTGAGTATATTAATTGGTGTTTAGAATGGATGAATGAAGCATCAAGAGTATTACGTTTTGGTGGTACTTTTTATTTGTTTGGTTATTTCAGAACACTTGCTTTATTAGTACCACATATTGATAAACTTTGTTTAGATTTAAGGCAACAAATATTGGTTGATAAAGGTATGAGGGCAGTAAGTGGAAGAGCAACAAAAAACTATAAAATGTTTCCAAACACTACTGAAAGTATTTTGTTTATGACAAAAGAAAATAGAACATTTATTAAACCATTTTTAAAGGAACAACAATTAAAAGCTGGGTTGACTTCAAAACAAATAAATGAAGCATTAGGCGTTAAAAGTAATGGTGGTGGAATGTGGAGCATTTATACAGGGAAAAATATATGTGAGCAATTCCCAACAAAAGAACTTTGGGATAAACTACAAAATATATTAGATTTTGATATTAAATATGAAAGTGTTGCTCAAACATTTCATCAACCTATGGGATTTACAGATATTTGGAGGGATATAGATTTTTACAAAGAAAAACGAATACATCCAACTCAAAAACCATTACCATTGATAGAAAGATTAGTTTTAGCAAGTAGCAATGAAAATGATTTAGTTTTAGACCCATTTGCAGGTAGTTGTTCAACTGCTATTGCTTGTATAAAAACTAAACGAGAATGGATAATGATTGAAAAAGAAGAACAGTATTATAATTTGTCTTTAAAAAGGGTGGGAGATTTTTTAAATTCTTTTTCTCACGAAACTTCAAACGAAGATGAAAAGTAGTATTGTGCATAACGGTTCGGGTATTGCCGAAGTGGTGGATTTTGAAACACAAAAGTTGATAAACAGATGAAAGATAATAGTAGCACAATAGTTGAAAATGGCACGGATGCCACCATTGCGGCAATACCTTGTTATGTGCCGTGCGGTTTAGAACTGAACAAGATTTATAATGAAAGCAATTTGGACACAATGAAAAGGATGCCAGACAATTTCGTTGATTTGACAGTCACTTCTCCACCTTACGATGGGCTGCGAACTTACAATGGTTACTCATTTCCATTTGAAGATATAGCAAAGGAGTTGTTTAGGGTAACAAAAAATGGGGGTGTGGTTGTTTGGATTGTTGGAGATAGTACAATTAATGGGTGTGAAAGTTTAACATCATTCAAGCAGGCTTTATATTTTAAAGAAATTGGATTTAATGTTCACGACACAATGATTTATGCTAAAAACAACCCTGTACCATTAACTCATAATAGGTATGAACAGCAATTTGAGTATATGTTTATTTTGAGCAAAGGGAAGCCGAAAACATTTAATCCTATAAAAATCAAAAATGAGGGGACTGGGATTTTGAAAACAAGAGGTAGAATAAATAATGAAGGTAGAAAATATGATAGCAATGCCTTTAGAGTTGGTCAAAATACTATTGTAAAAGATGAAAGGATTGATTACAATATTTGGTTTTATTCTATTGGTTCAACAGGCACAACATTAGACCGAGAAGCGTTTAAACACCCTGCAATATTCCCGGAACAACTTGCAGCCGACCATATTTATAGTTGGAGCAACGAAGGTGATATTGTTTACGATTGTTTTGGTGGTAGCGGAACAACGGCTAAAATGGCACACTTAATGAAACGGAATTGGATATTATCTGAAATAAGTAGCGAATATGTCCAAATTGCTGAAAAACGAATTGCACCTTACTTGGCACAAACTTCATTGTTTTGATGTCAGGTAGCATGGCACATAACGTTTTGCGGCTTGCCGTTCGTGCGGGCTTCAAGGCAAAAAAGTTGAATTAACCACAAAAATAAAATAGATGCAGAAAGTCGAAAATATAGACGAAACCCCGCATGACGGCAAACCGATGTTAGCCGCAGTTTCTCCCGTTTACAAGGTTCTTGATTTGTTCGGGAATGAGCAGACCGTAATAATTACGAAGAAAAAAGAAAAGCCTAATTTATTCAGTGATTACGATGCTTTCTTGGATAAGTTTGAAGCCAAGAAAACCACAGACGATTGCTATACGCCTAAAGAGGTGATGGACATTGTAATTAATTACGTTAATGAAAAATACCCACTTGCTGGTAAAAAGATTATACGCCCATTCTTTCCGGGTGGAGATTTTGAAAGCGTGGATTACACTGATGATATGGTTGTTATTGACAACCCACCATTTTCAATTATTACAAAGATTTGCAAATACTACATAGCAAACGGGGTAAGGTTCTTTTTATTTTGCCCACATTTGACCGCCTTCGTTTCTGATATTGATTGCACACACATAATTGCTTCAGCAGATATTACCTATGAAAATGGGGCAAAAGTAAAAACGGCTTTCGTTTCAAATCTTTTTGGAGATTTGAAGGTAATCGGGGATGCAGATTTGCACCAAAAAATCAAAGAATTACAGAATAGGGATAAGGTTAATTTGCCAAAATACGAGTATCCTGACCATATTATCACAGTTAGCAAGATTGCTTATTGTGTAGAAAAGGGAATTAGTGTGGCAATTAAAAAGAAAGAATTAAGGCATTACAGAGCTATGGATGCCCAAAAAGAACACGGTAAGGGATTGTTCGGAAGCGGGTTTATTGCCTCAGACAGTGCAGCAGCAGCAGTAGCAGTAGCAGCAGCAGCAGCAGCAGCAGCACGAAAAAAAGATAACGTCATTATTTGGGAGTTGTCCCAACGTGAAATGGAAATAATCA
>CAZSUZ010000063.1:0-3200 GCA_964610165.1 uncultured Gammaproteobacteria bacterium | reverse complement strand
ATTTTTACTTAAAAATGTACTTTATTACATTATTAATCAATAATATAGCTGTAAACAAATAATTTACAATTAATTAAATACATTTTTATTTCTTGGCTTTTTTCTTCTTTTTAAGTGCTTCTCTTTCTTGTTCTTCTTTATAATCAGCTTCTGTATCTGGTAATATTTCAGTTACAACTCCAGCTGCAATTGTCTTTTTACCTTCTCTGAATGAAAATCTTTCTCCTTTTTGTAAAGGCATTGGAAATTCTAATTTTAAGGTTAATTTTAAATTATCTCCTCCTTTTGCCATTTCAACCCCTTCTGGTAATGTTATTGAAGCAGCAACTTCAGCAGTTCTTATAAATAATTGTGATTTGAATTTAGTAAAAAATGGTAATTTTCTTCCTCCTTCTTCTTCTTTCATTACGTACATATCTGCTTTAATATTTCTACACACAGTTAAGAGATTTGGTTTTGTTACATACATTCCTCTTCTAATTTGATCTTGTTCTACTCCTCTTAATAATATACCTACATTGTCTCCGGCTTGACCAAAATCTAATTGTTTTCTAAACATTTCAATACCAGTGCAAGCGGTTTTTGTTGTTTTTCTTCTGTATCCAATTAAATCAAGTTCATCATTTAATTTTATCTTTCCAGTTTCAATAGTTCCTGTAACAATTGATCCTCTTCCTTCTATTTTATGAATTGCATCAACTGAAAGTAAAAATGGTTTATCTACTGGTCTTTCTGGATCTGGAAAACTATTGTCTAAAGCATTTACTAATTTTTCGATAGCCTTTTCTCCTAATTCTGGTCTTTCACCTGTAACTGCACATAATGCTGATCCTCTAATGAATTGAACTTTATCTGGGTTGTATTCGTATTTAACTAATAAATCTTTTACTTCCATTTCAACTAATTCTTGAAGATCACTATCTTCTAGAACATCACATTTGTTTAGAAATACAACTATATTTTTTACTCCAATTTGTCTACATAAAAGAATATGTTCTTTAGTTTGAGGCATTACTCCATCAGCTGCAGATACAACTAAAATACCACCATCCATATGAGCTGCTCCAGTAATCATATTCTTAATATAATCAATGTGACCTGGACAATCTACATGAGCATAATGTCTTTTATCAGTTACATATTCTACAGTGGTCGTATTGATTGTAATACCTCTTGCTTGTTCTTCTTTATGTTTATCAATTTTATCATAAGCCAAATATTGAGCCTTACCAATTTTAGATAGATATTTAGTAATTGCAGAAGTTAAAGTTGTTTTACCATGATCAATGTGTCCAATAGTACCAACATTCATATGAACTTTGTCTCTCACGAATTTACAAAAATTGAATTTTTGTAAGTTAAAATTGAAATTGAATTTAGAGAACATCTTAGTCTTGTTCATGAATTTCATTTAATTTATAATCTATAAAAATAAATAAATTAAAAATGCAAACATATGAGCCAATAACTGTCCAAATGGATTACAAATCGAGAAGTAAAATACTTCAGAATATACAAACTGCTGTTTGGGATTGGGGTCAAACAAAAATACCAAAAAATAAAGAAGGAAAAGTTATTGGTGCAACAGCTCCTTTATGGCTTAATGAATCAAAAATGTTTTTCATTGGTTTTTCAATTTTATTCTTTTTTACATCTTTATTATTGGTTGGAAGTTACGTATTTTTTAGATTTTACAATAGAGACAAAGAAAATTCTGGACTACTTGTAAGAAATTACACTATGCTAGAAGATAATGTAACTTATGATGAATTTTTAGCTTCTACGAATTCAACAAATGTGACTGGTATTGATTTGAGAGATGTATATTGTATGTACATTTCTTACAATAAAATAAATTCTATCTTCATTCTAATAGGCGGAATAATTCTTTTCATAAACTTTTCTCATATGGCATATTTAGGTTGTTTTGTTGAATATGGATCTGATAAAGAATGGTCTAGAAACTTAACTTGTAGTGCATTCATTTTAGTGCTTTTAAGTATATTTACTATAGGAGATATTATTTATTCTGCTTCATTGATTTCATATTACAATAAAAATCAGGGTTCAGATACTAGTTTTATTTTTAATTTATCTACTAGCAAATGTAATTCGTTATTTCAAGTTAACATGATAGGATATCTAATTGTTGGAATTGTAACTGGAATTCTAGTAGTATTTCAAAGTTTAAAGTTAATAGCACTTGGTAAAAAATATTTTTTAGAAGATTATGTGGTTCATACTGCACGGTGTGAAGACGAAAATATACTAGTTATATAAATTATTCATCTTTGATTGTTTAGATTCAGTAATATTTAATGTAATATAAGATATTATTTTAAGAAGATTTGATTTCTATTTTTTTATACTTTTAGTTAAATAAAAAGAAATAAGACTTTCTAAAGCCATAAACACTTGTTCTTTATTTTTTTCTTTGTTGTACTTCAATTTTTCCTTATTCATAACCTCAATTATTTTATCTAGACAAACCTCTCTCAATTTTTGTCTTTCTATAATTTCTAGCCAATAATCTGGAATTTCTTCAGGTGTAATAAAGTGAATCGGAGGAATATAAAAGTTTAAAAGTTTTTTAAAATTGTAAATTGAAACATCTATAGGTTTTACATTATTTAGCCTGATAGTACATCTTAATTTTCCAGTGTAATGTGGTTTGTCTTCTTTAAACAATAAACCATTTAATGAATTTCTATATTTATCTCCATATTTCAATCCTTGAATGTCCAATTCTACATCTGCAAATTTCACAAATAATTCTAATTCTGTTTCACTGCATATATCAGGGTCTTCGATCTGAATATTGTTTGTATTAATCATTTTTTCAGTTTTTTGATTTTGTTCTTTTTCGCTAAGTTCCTTAAAATATCCTACTTTTACTTTCATTGATCTATTTTTATCTATATATTCTATAAATCCTTCATTTGGATCGCAAGCTATGTAGTACATTTTGTAAAAATTAATGTTTATGTAATCCAATTCAGGATAATATGCTTTTACTCTAGCTTTATAAAAATTACCCAAAAAATTATAAACAAGATAAAGTTCTTTTTCAGGTACCTGGACTTCTGGATTCCAAAAAATATCTGAAAATATTAACATTATTCTGAATAAATTGTTAGGGGATTCTACTTTATTATTTTGCTTAACATTACTAGAACTTAATTTATTTTTCCCTTTTTCAT
>CAZSUZ010000062.1:0-3331 GCA_964610165.1 uncultured Gammaproteobacteria bacterium | reverse complement strand
GACCGTGTTCTATACGATTTACGGCTGATTGACTAGTTTTTAGTTGTTTTGCAAATTCTGCTTGTGTCAGGCCCCGTTCTTGTCGTATCTGGTAAATAAGTTGGCCAATCTTCTCATTAGTGTTGTTCATGCACAGAAAAGTATATCATATGGTGGGTAAAAAATTTATCAATCTGTTAATGTTTTTATAACCTTATCGACAGATTTATTTATGTCGTCGGCACCGTTGACAGAGATGGTTTTTATTGACTTGTTTTTAAATGAGATGTAGTCGTTTGAATAATGATTAAAAGTATTATCAGATGGTCCATGGCCGCCACTATATTTTCTTTCGTTTACTCGTTTTTTTGCTGTATCAACATCAACCTCGACTTCAACTATTAATAGTTTTAGGGTTTTTTTGTTTTGCAGTGCAAAATCTTGTAGTTTTGCGATGACTTTTTGAAAGGTGGCTGTATTCGTAAATGGCTGGTTCCAGATAACTATTTTGTTGCTCAATATTGCCTGAAAGGCTTTGGCACGAAGAAACCTATAAGGATGCAGTTGTTTGTCGACATCATTATTTGAAAGGGTTTTACTATGATGAATGTACTCGTCACTTTGATAATTAATATCGTCGGGATCGAGCACGATTGATTTATCTAACCCAATTTTTGTGGCTAACTTACTTGCTAAATAGCTTTTTCCGCTACCTGGAAGACCTCTGATGAATACGATTGTTGGATTTATTTTTTCACTCATCGTGATATTGATTGGTCCTTTCGCGGTTATTCTTTATAATATACAATAAGCTAAAGAAAGAGAAAAAAGTAAAAAAATATGTTCTCGTTAGATAATTTTACTCAAGAAGTAGCCGTCATCGTCGGGCTATCTTTGTTTTCTTTTCTTGTAGCTATTTTCTTGACACCTATTTACTCTCATCTTGCATACAAGCATAAGCTTTGGAAGAGATCTCGTACGCACTCAACGACCGGTGAAGCGTTAAAAGTAATCAGTAGTATGCGGATAAAACGTCAGGTACCTTTGATGGCAGGGATTGTCATTATTTTGGCGGTCGCATTGACTACGTTTTTATTTAATCTCGATCGTGGGCAAACATGGTTGCCGCTAGCCGCGCTAATTGGCGGCGGAGTTGTAGGATTAATAGACGACGTAATTAATATAAGAGGTGGCGGAGGCAATGTTGCGGGCCTCAGACCATTAATGAAATTCTTGATGATTAGTCTTGTTGCTGTGGTTGCTGCCTGGTTCTTTTATTACAAGTTAGGTTATGACACTATTCATGTGCCTTTTGCTGGTGATGTATTTATCGGTTGGCTGCTAATGCCTCTGTTTGTATTAGTAATTGTTAGTACTAGTAATGCAGTTAATATTACGGATGGTATGGATGGGTTAGCTGGCGGAATATTGATTAGCTCTTTTGGAGCTTTTGGAATTATCGCCTCACTACAAGGTTTGTTCGCTATTGCTGGTTTTTGTTTTACAGTAATTGGAGCATTGTTAGCTTATCTTTGGTTCAATATTCCACCTGCTCGGTTTTTTATGGGGGATGTTGGTTCGTTTGCCCTCGGAACTTCACTGGGGGTGGTAGCAATGCTAACCGATACTTTATTTTTGTTACCAATTATTGCATTAATTTTTGTTGCCGAGGCTGGTTCGGTATTGTTACAGTTATTGTCGAAAAAGTTTTTAAACCGACGTGTGTTTATTGCGTCGCCTATTCATCATCATTTTGAAGCAATGGGATGGCCTAAAACAAAAGTCACGATGCGATTTTGGGTTATAGGTCAAGTCTGTGCAGCATTTGGTGTTGCTCTTGCGTTAATTGGTGGGTTTATAAAACTTAATTAATTAGTTTTGTATAAATAAATTGGCTAATTGGTATATTTCAGTTAATAGGTGTGTAGTACAATATATCTATGATCTGATATCACGATATTTGCACAAACATAGATAATCTAATTGGAGAAATTGTTATGAGTGATATCGAGATACAAGAACTAATTCAAAAAGAAATAAAAAGGCAGTCTGAGGGTCTGGAGATGATCCCGAGCGAAAATCATACGTCTGGGGATGTGCTTGAGGCCCTGGGTTCTCGTTTGACAGACAAATATTCAGAAGGCTATCCGGGCAAACGATATTATGGTGGTTGTGAAAATGTCGATGCCGTAGAAAACATCGCTCGCGATCGTGCTAAAAAGTTATTTGGTGTGGATCATGCTAATGTTCAGGCATATTCTGGTTCGCCAGCTAATTTGGCTGTATATTTTGCCCTCCTTGATCCAGGCGACACTATTATGGGTATGGCTCTATATTTTGGTGGGCACATGACGCATGGGTTAAAAGTAAATTTTTCTGGCAAGTGGTTTAGATCGGTTCAGTACCAGACTGGTAAAGATGGATACCTAGATTATGATGCTATGCAGGCGATGGCTGATAAAGAGAAGCCAAAGATGTTGATTGTTGGTGCAACCGTGTATCCTAGAATTTTTGATTGGAAAAAATTACGAGAGATTGCTGATTCTTGCGGAGCATGGTTGCTGGCGGATATTT
The DNA here is from genome assembly GCA_964610165.1 of uncultured Gammaproteobacteria bacterium. Lineage (GTDB taxonomy): Bacteria > Patescibacteriota > Microgenomatia > UBA1406 > GWC2-37-13 > MFZZ01. The sequence goes on along the minus strand of CAZSUZ010000062.1, from coordinate 778 downwards.
CGCATATTGCCGGTTTAGTTGTAGCAGGCGCCCATCCTTCGCCAGTCGGTATTGCAGATGTTGTGATGACTACAACACATAAGACTTTGCGTGGTCCTCGAGGCGCATTAATACTTTGTAACGGGAAACCGTCCAATCCGTTGAAAGCGGTTGAGCGTACAAAAGAAAATCTACCAACTTTAATTGATCGAGCAATAATTCCTGGTCTTCAAGGCGGACCTCACAATCATCAAACGGCTGCCATTGCTGTCGCGCTACGCGAAGCGTCAACGCCAGAGTTTAAGACTTACGGACATCAGATTGTAAAAAATGCTAAAAAGCTAGCTTCTGAGCTGACTAATTATGGATTTGATTTAGTTACTGGCGGGACGGACAACCATCTAATGTTAATTGATCTAACTAATAAAAAGGTCTTGGGTGCGCAGGCCGAGAATGCGTTAGGCAAGGCCGGCATTACAGTGAATAAAAATACCGTTCCTTTTGACCCTAGACCCCCATTTGACCCAAGCGGAATTAGACTAGGTACTCCGGCGCTAACCACCCGCGGGATGAAAGAAGCAGAAATGGTACAGGTGGCAAAATGGATTGATCAAGCAATCACTAACTACCAAGACGACAAAACTTTAATGAGAATTAATGCTGAAATAAAAGATTTTTGCAAAACCTTTCCATTGCCTAAATAAGTTCGGGTTCTTGTTCTAGGGTGATTCCGTATTTTTGCTGGACGGCATCAACTATTTTATTCTTAAAATTTATAACGTCATTAGTGCTATGAGCA
>CAZSUZ010000061.1:0-3343 GCA_964610165.1 uncultured Gammaproteobacteria bacterium | reverse complement strand
AAAAAACTCATACTAAAAATGTGGTGCATAACTTTTTTCATTTTATTCTCCTTATTTTTTATTCATTATTTAAAACAAATTCACTATTAAACTTATTGTGTTTATTAAATCAATATTTTTTAACAACAAGTAAGTAATCATTAATCCAATTGCTAAACAAAAATACAAAAAAACTTTGTCTGTTTTTTTCTTTCTATTATATTTTTTTCTTTTTCTCATTTTTACTCTTTCATTATTTTACAAATTTACAAAGTAATGATAAAATATTCTTACTTCTTTTTCTTCTGAGAACTTCTGCTTTTACTAGCGGGAGTTTTCTTTTTATTACTTTTCGTTCTAATCATATGTCCAAATAAGAATTTACCTATCTTATTCACTAATGATTTTTCTTTTAATCCTATACCTAATGGTTGATATTTTTTATTTTTATATCTTGTTGATTTTATTCCATTCACTTCAATAATATCACTTGTTACAACAAAAAACATTTCATCTTGGTGTTGGCGCAAGATTATATCTGCAAAAAACAACTGCGATGAAGGTACTAGAAATTCAAAATTAAATACTTTAGCATTATTTTCTTCTTCTTCTATTAAAGAAAGTGGGTGTGTTGGAATCCCAAACTCCCATAATAAATTTTCTATTTCAGCACAGCTAAATACTAAATAATTTCTTATTGTAATTAACTTAACCCAAATAAAACGTTTGGTTTTTCTTGCTTTATTTATTTCATAAATGAAGAGTGGGATTAAAAGATAATTTAACATTATTTTGCCTTTCAAGGGAGGGTTGCCCTCCCTTTTAATTATTCACTTTCATATTCTTCAATAACACTATTTAAATATTTTAAATATCCGCCAGCACCTCCCCAAATTTGTTTGCAAGTTTGATTCTTTTTCTTCCCGTTTTCAACATAGATTTTATATACTAAATCTTTCTCAGTTGTTGTTATCGCTGGACCTTTCAGTGATAAAGCTGTTATCACTTTGTTATCACTTTTATCACTTTCATTATCAGTTTTCTCAGTTGTTTTATCACTGGTAACAGGTGTATTACCATTTTTACTAGTAACAATTGAGGGCGATGGTTTTGTAGTAATTAATGCAGGAATACCACCCCCATTGTTGTTATCAGTAACAGAAAAATACTTCCCTTTACATGGCGCAATGTCAACTAAATAATCTTCAACAAATTTCTTTGTGTGCCAAGTGTTTGTAACTTTGTGATTAAAATCAAACTGTCCTTGTGGTTTCAACTTATCAAGATTGTATCTTTTAACAACTGCTCCAATATGACCTTCGGCATTATAAGCAAAAATGCATTTGATATTGGTTACAATTTCTTGTGGTATAGTGTTTGCATTTTGATCGATAATTACAAGATGAATACCAACTTTACGCAAAACTCTAATTATATTCTGAAATCTGGCAACAATATTTTTAAATAATGCTTTATCTTTTATTTTTAAATTGTCTAAAGCATATCCAAATTCATCAATAATTACAATGATAGGTTGCATTGGTTTTTTCATTAAGTAATTTTCTTCAATTCCTTCACTATTTAAAACCTCTTGTCTTTTATCATATAAATTCTCTAGTGTTGAAATGATATGTTCTAAAGTTTCTGACTTTAATTCATAAAATTCAACATGCTTTTTGAATTTCACCCAATCTGCTCCACCAGCACCATCAAAGATAACAACATGCATTTTCGATCTCAATGCATATAATGCAAGTAGAAAACCTGTTGATGATGTTTTACCACAATTGGTTCCGCCACAAATTAAAGCATGAGATTGAATAGTGAAATTGAATTTTGCTAAATCATTGCTATTTTCGTATTGTCCTACGTTCCAATTGAATTTATCAGATTGTTTAACTGCTTCTTCAAATGGAACAACAGAATATTCAACATCAATTACTTCATCTTTATCTTCAACTGTATTATCTGGTAAAAATCTTTGTGGTTTGTCGTATGCTCCTGCTAATAGTTTGTTTGTTGCTGCATATCTGAAACCTTGTGCAGGCATACCTTGCATCATTTGTGCTTTACCAAAGTTTTCTAACGCTTTATATTGCAACTGCAATTGTTCTTGGTTAGTTTTTGAGTTTAGATTTTCATCTGTTAATGCCGCAACAGCTTGTGTTTGCAAGTTAGGATTAATCCAGTAAGTTGTTCCATTTTCTTTTCTTTCAATCAATGGAAACAAACCATCTTGCGCTCTTTTTGTTGCTGTTATTTGTCTGGCAACAACTACGTAAAAAGTACTTAATGTTCCAAGAACAATAAGCAAGAAACCACCTGAATAAATAAAAATTGTATTATCGCTCCACCATTTTGTTACTTCTCTTTCTCTTATTATTTTTTCTTCAAATATTCTTTGATTTTGATATGCTGCTATTTGTGCTTCATTGTTCCAAATAGGACCAACAGTATTAAAATATTCTTTTATTGTAACAACGCCAAAAAATAATAAGAGGAAGAATAATATTATTGGTATAGACTTTAACATGTTTCTCCCCCTTCTTATGAATTTAGCATTATAACTTCTTCTTCTTTTTCTTCTTCTATTATAATGCATTTTATTTTAAAATAAGCAAGAAAGCAATATACTTTCTTGTTTTTACTCCTTTCATTAAATAAATTGTCTTAGCCAATCAGCTAAACTTTCAAAGTATCCACTGTACAAAACTACTATTAAAATTAGAAAGTAAACTTGATATTTTACTTCCGACCAGACCATTCTTATTGTTTTCTTATTGTATTTGATTGTATGATTCATTTGTATTTCAACCTTTCTTTATCAGATAAGAAATTTTTCACCTTAGTTTCTTATCTGATTTTTTATTTTAAATATCTAAATTTTCTACAATTGCAAGCAGTTTTTTGTCTTCCTCTTAATGCTGCTGTGATTCCACTTGATGAACATCCTAAATTTCTTGCTGCCTCTCTAATTCCAGAATAAACAACTTCAACACCTGTTTCTTCTGTTGCAATGATTGGTTTACTTATTCTTGAATTAATGATTTTTTGTCTATGTTCATCACTAATTTTTTTTCCTTTATTTAATTCTGAAAGCTTTTGTTTTGTTTCTGGTTTATGCTTAACACCTAATGTTGTTCCAGGGTTTTCAGAAATATTATATAAATTTTCAAAATTAATCTTTTTAATCCAGAACCGTTCACGATTTAAAATTTCATTAACATCATCAACGTACTCTAAAACCCTGAATGCAAAATTTTCTTCACCAACTTCATCAAATGCAGCTTGAAAATAATCAGTGTGTCTCCCATTTCTTAATAATGATAAGTGTTTTGATTTTCTTTGTAATCCGTCATTACTT
>CAZSUZ010000060.1:1725-3613 GCA_964610165.1 uncultured Gammaproteobacteria bacterium | reverse complement strand
CGTTATAGGCAATAAAAATTAAAAACAGTCCTCTACTTTTATATCAGTCCTATCACCATCAACAGCATAAATCCAACCGTTCCAAGTAAAGTATTTATAGCCACTATCTTTTGCAGCTTTATTTACTTTGTCAATGTGTCCCCACCATTTATCTGAAACGGTTGAATTAAATACGAATTTCCAGCTCATAACTTTTAATTTTTACAGCCTATAACATACGCTATACAAAAGTGGGGCTGTGTGCCAAATCTGTACAGTTGTGCATCTAATTTGCTTTATCAGGTAAGCAAGGGTTGTGCATCTTAATCCCCACCTTCGTATAGCGTCAGCCGTTAGGCGTAATGGCTACATTACTGCTTCGATTGACGTTTCTTTCTCCACGGAGCATCAACTTCCCAATCCCCAGCCATAATGCAACCATAAGGCATAATTTCATCAACAACTTCACCAAGTCGAAATTCTTTCATTTGGCGTTTAACCATTTCAGAATCTTTGTAAGCAGAAGGTAATTCTGAAATATCAATGTTATTTGAGAAAAAACGAACATCTAACCCTTGCGTTTCTTCTGCAAAAATTTCTTCAATGGTTTTGTGTGCCTTGTTTCTTTTGTGTTGTCCACGGCTAATATTTCTACCAGCTCCGTGTGGAGCAAAACCTAAGTTGTTTTCGGTTGTATTTCCTTTTACAATCAACACGGGTTGGCTCATATTCAAAGGAATTAAACGCAATCCATTTTGGCTATCAGGAACAAACTTATCATCAAGCGGGGTTGCTCCTTTAGCGTGATAAAACAAATCACCATCTTTAAACACAAAGTTGTGTTCATTCCAAAACCTGTTCAATACAGTAGCTTCTAATTTTTCAGCAGTTGCATTGTGCAATGTGGTGTGGTTTAATTTCGTCCACTCCCTTACAATTTGTAACGCTTCCCAATATGCTTTACCTTCTTCTGTTTCGTATGGTATCCAAGCATTTTTAGGGCTTGTTTTTGGGCTAATTTCCTTCCTAAATCTTTCAGCTACTTCAACTCCTGCTTTGTAAAGGTTTGCCCCGAAACCACGGCTTCCGTGATGCGTAACCATCATTGTTTCTCCTGTGAGTTTTGAAACTCCAATAAAAAGAAAGTGATTACCATCCCCTTGCGTTGCTAAATGTGCTTTGGCAAAATTCAAACTCATTTCAGATTTCAAAAATTGGTTTGCCAATATCTTTTCTTCAATTTCGGTTGGTAGTTCTGAATATTCTTCACGTCCACCGCCACCAAAATGAGTGATTGAATGTGCAGCATCTAAAACTAATTTAGGTTCAATTCTGCCAAAGTTTGTCATCATTACCGAGCAACAAATATCAGCCGAGTGCATTGATGGGTGTATTGCGTTTTTAGCAACTACAACACCGCCAACAGGTATTTGACCTTCACCAGTTGGACAAGCATCTGGCATTACCGCACCTGCTTGTATTGTTGGCGTAACCATTAGCAAATTCATATCACGCAAAACCATTTCAACATTATCTTGTTCTTCTTCTGTTTCAGGTCGAATGTTTTTATGGAAGTTTAAAGGCTCTTTGTGTGGCTCAATATGAACAGGCTGTATGCTATCCATATATTCACGCAAAGCGTCTCCGCTTAAATTATTTGCGTTTGCGTATTCAATAGCTTCTTTGAATAGCTTATTGGGTTTGTAACCCATTTCGATTAAATCTTTTCCTGTTATCATTGTCTCAAAAATAAAAGTTTCTACTAATTTAACCGCCACATACGCCTAACAGCAGTTTGGCAAAATGGCGGGTGAAGTGCTAATTTGAACCCTTGTAATTCTATTCAACGGTAGTGCTAAATTGAAGCTGTGGTGTTACAAAACCGCCACTTCGCAAAGCAGATGCCGTT
>CAZSUZ010000060.1:0-1625 GCA_964610165.1 uncultured Gammaproteobacteria bacterium | reverse complement strand
CGTTGTGTGCAATACTACCGACCTGCATTATCAGAGCTTTTTCGTTTCTCAATATCAGAACGAATTGCATAAGATATTTCATTGTAAAGATTTTCCAAAATTTGGTCATCTATTACATCATTTAGGTTTGCTTCGTCTTTTTCAAGTGGAGTAATTACTTCAAAATCGTATGAGTAGTTATCTATTTCTACTTTTACTTTATATGTTAATTCCATTTTCTAAAATTTTAGTTGCTATTTCTTTTACAATATTTGTGGTTACAGCATTACCCATTAGTTTTCTTCTTGCTGTTAAACTTAGTTTTCTTTTTTCTTTATTATAGATTCCCCACTTTGTCCAATCCATATCAAAGCCTTGCAATTTTTCACACTCTCTAATTGATAATTTCCTAATCAATCCATATTCAAACAAAAATTGGTCTGTGTTTCCCCCACTTCCAGTTGATGTGTGAATAGTATTAAAAATTCCTCGTTTAGTATAATTTAAAACCTTCCCTTTTGCATCCCTTGTATAAGAAATCGCTTTTACTTTATCATTGATTTTATCAATTCTTGCTTCTCCATTGATAGGTAGCACTCCTTTTCCGCATCCATTAAGTATTCCGACAAGGAATATACGTTCTCTGTTTTGAGGTAAAAACCAAGATGTATTACACAATTGCCATTGCAATCTATATCCCCCAATGTTGGTAAACTCTTGAATGACTGCCCAAAAGTCCTTGCTATCGTTTGCGGAGAAAGCTCCTTTAACATTTTCCCAGATAAAAATATTTGGTCTTTGTTCACTAACAATCCTAATTGCTTCTTTGATAAGAATGCTTTTATCTCCGTCAAGTCCTGATTGGTTTCTAAGTATGCTAAAATTTTGGCACGGACTTCCGAAAGTGATAATGTTTGCTCGTTCAATTCCTCGAACATCTTGTATTGCTCCGACATATTCTGAATTTTTAAAATTATATTTATAGTTTGCAATAGCATCTTCATTTACTTCGCTAAAAAGATGCTTTTTAATTTTTATACCTGCATCTGATATCCCTTTTGCAAAACCACCTGCACCGCTAAATAAATCTAAAAGAATCACTCCTCCTGAATCCGTACTGCACACAACATCGGTTTTGCAAAACGGTGGGGTTTGTACTAAATTTGAGCTTTTGTTTTCCATTTTATCTTTTGTTTTAAATTGAACATTTGTTTTTCAAAGTCCACCGCTTCGCAAAGCCGAAAAACGTTAGTAGCCATTCCCAAGCGACTTCGTAAAGTTATAGGTATATCCTTTATAATATTTCATTCTTTCACATCTCCCTTCAAGCCACAACGATTCTAATGCCTTACGAAGTCTATTAATCACAGTCATATAATTACGTGTGTTTATAATACCTGCCCTTTCACCAAAATCGTGAATTGTACCGTATTCGTAAGCTGACATTAATGTGTAATTTGCCATAGTAGTTCCCATTTCATAAACGATTCTTTTATCAGATTCGAGTACGGAACGGCTACTAACAGCAGCTATATTCAATTGCGGTTTTTGTGGTTCGTTGATGTTTTCGCTTTCTAATTTCATTTGTTCTAAATTTAAAATTTTCGTTTTTTAATTCCGCAACTAAATATAGCTGCAAAACGTTA
>CAZSUZ010000059.1:0-3668 GCA_964610165.1 uncultured Gammaproteobacteria bacterium | reverse complement strand
TAGTGAGAGTGAATTAGATTACTATGTTAGATGTAGGAAATAATTACGCCTAACGGACGAGGCTTGTGGCAGTGCGACTATAACCGATAAACTTAATTTGAAACACCAAACCTTTTTTAAATATTTTTTTGAGCGTGGATTTAAACAGAACATATTTTGGAGATTGCCTTGAGGTGATGAAATTGATTGATGATAATAGCATTGATATGGTTCTTTGCGACTTGCCTTATGGAACGACAAGATGTAGATGGGATAGCGTGATTGACTTGCCGAAGTTGTGGAGCGAATACCGAAGAATAATTAAAGCTAATGGTGCAATAGTATTAACAGCGCAAACACCCTTTGATAAGGTTTTAGGAGCGAGTAATTTAGAGATGCTGAAGTATGAATGGATATGGGAAAAGACACAAGCGACTGGACACTTGAATGCGAAGAAGATGCCATTAAAAGCACACGAAAATATTTTGGTTTTTTACAAGGACTTACCGACTTATAACCCACAAAAGACAAACGGACATAAGCCGATTAACAGTTACACGAAGTATGTAAAAACCCAAAATAATACCGAACTGTATGGTGAAATGAAACAGGAGATTTCAGGTGGTGGAGAAACTGACAGATACCCAAGAAGTGTGCTTTTGTATTCGAGCGACAAACAAAAAAGCTGTTTGCATCCAACTCAAAAACCATTGGCTTTAATGGAGTATCTAATAGCGACTTATAGTAATGAAGGAGAAACGATATTAGATAACTGTGCAGGAAGCGGAACAACTGGATTAGCAGCAAAGAACCTTAACCGAAATTACATAATGATTGAGAATGATGAAGTGAACTACAAAATTTGTATTGAGCGGGTGGGAGAAAAAATTATTTAAAAAAGATTATGAGCAGAAAACTACCTACGAAGCACCAACTAAGCATTGCCACAAGCCTGTGTTATAAGCAGTACTTTGGTTGTGCGGTGGATTTGAGCGGTATTGCTTATAACGTATGGTGCTATACGAAGGAGGCGATTATTAGCACTAAAGTTGATGCGGAGTACAAATGTTTGTTTAACCATAAATGTTTCTGCGGATGACCGAACCGCCTCTTTTGTATAGCACGTGTTATGTGTAGATGCGGTTTAATAGCAGAAAGTTCAATTTGAAACGAGATACTTTTTCTTTTCTTTTTTGTGCGGTGGGAAAATAAAAAAAATATTGAAATATGAATATAGAATTGATACAAGGAAATTGCTTAACTGAAAGTGATAAAATAAAAGATGGAAGTGTTGATTTAATACTTACGGATTTACCTTACGGAACTATAAAAGGGCTTGGTGGAGATATTGAAAAATATAAAAGACTATCAAATAGTGAATGGGATAATGTTATTCCTGTTAATGAAATAATGAAAATTGCAAACAGGATACTCCGTAAAAATGGTAAAATGGTTTTATTTGCTAATCAACCTTTTACTACTGAATTGATAAATGGACAAATAGCAAATTTGCCACACAATTACAATATGTATTGGAATAAGAAGCATTTTGCGAATTGTTTATTGGTTAATAAAGCACCTGTTTCTTATATTGAAGATATTTTGGTTTTCACAAAAGAGTATGATGTTGAGAACTTACACCCATTAAGAAGTTACGCAAGTGATGTTATGAAGTTTATTGGGTTAAAACTAAAAGAGATAAATACAAAACTTGGACACAGAAAAGCGGAACACTTCTTTTATCTAAAAAGCACTCAATTTGAAATTTGCACAGAACAGGTTTACGATGAACTTATTGAAGCGTTCGGAATTGATAAAATGAACAATTTTAAAACGTATGAGCAATTAAAAATTGAAAACCAAAAGTACGAACCGACATTCAATTTATGGGAAGGTGGTAAGTTCAAGAGTAATGTTTTGGATTACGAAAAAGATTTTACAGGATTACATCCAACACAAAAACCAATATTGCTTTTAGAAGATTTGATAAAAACATTCTCAAACGAAAATGATTTAGTTGTGGATTTAACTATGGGTAGTTGCTCAACTGGAATTGCCTGTATGAATACAAACCGTAATTTTATCGGAATTGAATTAGACGAAAACTATTTCAATATTTCAAAAAAGAGGGTGGGAGAAAAAAGAAAAGAAAAAGATTTACAAGTAGGAACTCTATTCGGAGACGAAATGTAGCACTTGCTTATAACGGTTGGGTGTATATGTAGTGTGATGTTTGAAACACGAAACTGAATTAACCGATGAACCCCATTAGAAATACAGATGTTGAATATAACACTAAACCTCACATTACATATACACCTTGTTATGTGTAGGTGTGGATTATTAAGGTAGAATATTTAATCGGAGAACTAAACAAAAATTTTAAAAGAAAAAGAAGGGTGGAAATTTTAATTCTTAATATTTATATATAAAAGAAAACGATGAAAAATTTGAAACAATTTATTAAAACCACGATACAAGAGTTTTTGAATGAAAATCAAAATAATGAAAGTGTTGAACTATTAAAAAGAAAGTTATTATATCATTTAGCAGGTGGAAATATTAAAGATTCTGTTGATAATATTGAAATATTTATAAACTATTTCAATGGTGATATACCAAATGAATTAAAATATGAAGGAACTTTATATAGAATAGTTCAAACAAACAGTAAAGAATTATATAATAAATTTTTGAAACAAGGGTTTAATTCATTACCTTTACAAAAATATTATGCTTGTTCTAAAACACTGAATGGTATAGAAGAAGTAAAACAAAAAACATTAAAAAATAGATATAAATACTATGTTATTTTTAAGTTTGATGTGACTTTTGGTGATGTATTGTTTGATATAAATAAACTTATTGATTATGTTGGTTTAGATGAAAATAGATTCATAGGAGAAGAAGAAGTTTTAGTATTAAGTGATAAGATACCAACGATTAGTAAAAATAATATTATTGATTATGGTATGTATTAAAAATGTGTGTGGGATTTTTCTTTTAAAATTTTCAACCGAAATGTTGATTAGAATGATGAACGGAACACTTACACATAACGGTCGAGTGTATGAGCAGTGTGGCTTTGTACATACTTTCGATTTATAGATAAACTTATTTAGCCACATTACTTATACACTTTGTTATGTGTAGTTTAAAATTTTAGAATATGAAAATGACAGTACAATTAGAAAAACAGTTACCAAATTTAGTTGGTAAAAATGTAAATGTAAAAGAAACGGTAGTTGGTAAAGTAACAGAATATGATATAGAAACAGGTTTGGCAACTGTTGAAATAGATGATGATTCATATTCTAAAATTGGCTGGAATCCAATGGCGGGACATCACATTGGTATTAGCAGTAGAGTTAAATCAGAGGACAGTTAAATTACACATAACGGCTCACGTATTGGCGATGTTGCCTATTTTGAAAAACAAATGTTCAACTTAAAAATAAATTTGATATGAAAGTAGAAGTTAAAATCACAGACGATGCTGGCAATACTCGCCAATACGTTGTTAGCGGTATGTTGCCGACTGACGAAGAAATTATTAATGAAGCGGAGGGAAGATACCCTGTAAAAACACACAACAACCCTGATAACAGCCCTTATGTTGGAACGCAAAAAACATTCATTCACGGTGTGCGGTGGGCTTTGGCATTTGTTCAAGGCAATTACCGCTAACG
>CAZSUZ010000058.1:0-3706 GCA_964610165.1 uncultured Gammaproteobacteria bacterium | reverse complement strand
ATCATACTGATAAAAAACGAGTAGCGGAAAACTCACTCATGATAAGCACATTATTCCAAAACTATTGCACTTCATATTTATAACAATAACATATAAAAAAGGGCACCTCTATGGTGCCCTTGCCATTGCACTTTCTCCAAGATTAAGTTTTTTTCTGAACATGCTCCATTCAGAATACTTATTTTTTCTTGGAGGTTTGTACTTAAATCGATACTTCCAATCCATTTTTTTATTTATTGGATGAAGTGCTTCCGATTTAGATACAAAGTCATCTCGAATGAGCTCTTCAAGTGCTGCAGTAATTACCTTATTGTGATATTTCTCTTTTCCTTTGCTGCGACGAGTAATTTCGGCACTTATTTCATCCAAAAACCTCGGATGATCCAACAGTACCAAAAGACAAGCCTCCTTTACATGCTCAAATAGTATTTTCTTGGATATGAAAATAACCCCAATGCCAACTGCAATTCCTAACCAAATAAACACATATTCCATGGGTATGTACCTTTCTTATTATGTGTATGTTGTTTCGTAACAGATATTGTAGTCAAAGCATTACTATAAGTCAAACATAAATGGTATATAACTTCTTACATAATTTTTTTTGTATTTTCATTTGTTATGTATTATGATATATGTCATTAACATTTTATATTTTATTATGAGAAAAAATAAATCAATTATGAAAGGATTGTTATCTTCAATATTCGTTTTTATATTTGCACTAGCTTTTACAGCGACTAGTACATTTGCCGCTTCTTTAACTATTAAAGGTAAAATTAAAGATTCAAGTAATAGTAATGCTTCTGGTGCAAGTGTATCTATAACATGTAATGCTACAACTATTGGTACTACATCAGATGCCAATGGTAATTTTGAAGTTGTATTTCCAGATGGTGTTTGTAACGCAGGTGATATGGTTACCGTTAATGCGTTATTAAATGGCGAAAGTGGTTCTGCAGCTCAATCTGCACAACCAAACACAACTAATTTTGGAAATATTCAACTTTCAGTAGTTGCTGTTCCAGAATTTGGCGTTATTACCGGGCTTGTTGCTGCAGCAGGTTCTGGCTTAGTATATTTAAAAATGAGAAAAGGAATGGCTTAATACTTACATATTAACTATTCAAAAATACCCTAGACTCTTGAAACTAGGGTATTTTTTTATTACTATTGATTTATTACATAATTACATAACATATATGAAACGTGTTTTAACAATAGTATTATTTACTATAATAACTTCACTATTTTCTACAGTTTATGCGGCAGAAGATAGACAACCTAAAACTATTAACGGGAAAGTGCGTAACCCAGATTTGTCTGTAGCAAAGAATGTACTGGTTACTATTACTTGTAAAAATTCAACGCGTACAGATGTAACAAGTGTTAATGGTAATTATTCTGTAACATTTGCAGTAGGCGAGTGTGAACAGTTTGATACGGTGAATGTAAGCATTTCTGCTAATACTTTGTATGGCAGTGCTTCGAAGGTAATATCTTATGCTTTAACTACAACTTTTTCAGATATTTTTCTTGTTGAGCAAAGTTTTGAACCTACACCAACTGAAGATGTACCTGTTTCTGTTCCAGAATTTAGTATTCTGTCTGCTATAATGGCTGGTAGTGTTTCACTATTAGCTTATAAACGAGTAAGACAAGATATATGATAGGTTTTATTACTAAACAACCAAAGGGTTTTAAAGATTTTTTATTTAAACTTATTCTATTTAGTATTTTATTTATTGTTGTAACAGGTATTTTAGGTCCATGGATTATTGGTACTAAATTACTGTATGGATATTACTTCTTTATTTACCCTAATATGGGTAAAATGATTCTATTTTCTGCTATTGCTTTTATTATTCTTACCCGAGATTCTATTCATGATATAAGGCATATTTCGTACAAGGGGAGTAATGTGTTATTTGTAGTATTGGCATTTACTCTTATTCCAGTTTTTTTTACTGTTGCTCAGTTGTTGCTTGCTGAGGAATCTGTTACTTCTAATATAGCGTTATCGATTGCTACTCATGCTCTTGCTATTAGCATTCCTGTATTTCTTGTTTTAGGGGTTTTTAGTTGGCAGTTTATTGTTTATTTTGTACGTAAATTTAAACGTGAAATTGGTATTTGTTTTGCTCTTTCTGTATTTTTTTATTTTGCTATTTTTCAGGTATGGAAGTTATGGCCATTTTTTAGTGGTGCGGTATTGCATAGTGTAGCTTTTTTGTTATCGTTGCATGTTTCTCCGGTTATGGAGGTTGGTTATTTAACGTTATTTGTAGAAGATTTTGCAGTTCGTATAGAACAGGCTTGTTCTGGTTTGGATTCTATGTTTTTGTTTACTTGTTTGTATGTTCTTATTGCTTTGGTAGATTGGAACAAATTTAATAAAGTTAAACTTATAGGGTTATATTTTGTTGCGTTAATTGGCCTTTTTGTAGTTAATATATTGCGTGTATATGCTCTTATTTTGGTTGGTGTGTTTTTTGATCCTAAGCTTACTTTGCAATTGTTTCATACGTATTTAGGCATGGTTTTATTTATGATTTACTTCTTTGCTTTTTGGTTTGCTTCTTATAAGTGGTTAAAGAAATAAAAACGTTATCTTACATATTTTTGATATAGCATTTTAAAAAGTACTGTATACTAAATTTTAGAGTTAATTTATTATTAAAACTATTATGAAACATATAGCTTCTTTGTTTTTATTATCTGCATTATTTGTTTTTAATGTTTCTTGGGTAAGTGCAAATAATTCTAACTCTACTAATACTCGTGTACGGGGTAATGTGTATGATCAAACAGCAGGTGTACCTATTGGTGGTTTAACTATTACTGTTACGTGTAATGGTGTTACTAAAACAGATGCTACAGATGGCAATGGTTTGTATGCTGTTGATTTTACAAAAGCTGAGTGTGATAAGTATGAACCTGTTTCTGCAAGTGCAACGTTTAATGGTGAAAATGCTAATATGAGTGTTTTGGTTTCTTCTACTAATACAGCTACTATGGATTTAAACTTTGGACTCATTGCAGTTCCAGAATTTGGCATGGTTACCGGTGTTATTTCTGCGATAGGGAGTGGAGTAGCATTCTTGGGGTTGAGGAAGAAGTTTGTTTAATATTTCTTTTGCACATTCCTTACGTATCCTTTATTAATTCCACATAAATATATACATATACTTATATATTATAAACATTTAAAAACAATGAAAAAAATAACTTCAATTTTGTTAACTAGTGTTCTGGCATTATCAATTTTTGTATCACAAGCAAACGCTCAAAGCATTAATACTGTTATTACTGGTACCGTTAGAGGTCCAGAAAATACTACAATTAGTGGAGCATCTGTAACAGTAGTGTGTGATGGAAATGTACGAAACACTTCAACAAATTCATCAGGCGATTATATAGTTACTTACCCAAGTTCAGAATGTGTACAAGGTGATACAGCTACTGCAACTGCTACTAATGGTGATGGATCAGGTAGTAATTCTGGTACTGTACAAAGATTTACTGCAGTAAATGGTTTAGAGCTTGATATAGCTATTTTAGATATAGCGATAGCTGTACCAGAGTTTGGAATAGTTACCGGTGTGATTTCTGCACTTGGTAGTGGAGTAGTATATTTAGGAATGAAAAGAAAGTTTGTTTAATCATTACTTTCTGATATCAAAATATACATAAGCATCGCCAGAAT
>CAZSUZ010000057.1:0-4105 GCA_964610165.1 uncultured Gammaproteobacteria bacterium | reverse complement strand
CAATCCGGGACGATGATTTTAAAAAGTTAGTTCAATCAATAGAAGCCAATCCAGACTATTTTGAAGCCCGTCCTTTGATTTTATCAGACCGAACAGGCGAATTAGTCATTATTGCAGGAAACCAGCGTTACAGAGCCGCAAAAGAACTCAAACTCAAAGAAGTACCTACATTTTTAATTAAAGACCTAACCGAAGAAAGAGAAAAGGAAATTATCATCAGGGATAATGTTTCAAACGGTGAATGGGATTGGGATATTTTGGCGAATGAATGGAACACCGATGATTTGGAAGAGTGGGGAGTTGTGGTTAATTCTTTTAATACGGATGATATTGATTTGGATAGTTTTTTTGAAGAGGATAATTCAGAAAAAATAAATAAAAACAAAATTATCTTAGAATATACTGATACAGATTTTGAACTTGTAAATGAAGCATTAAAAAATCATACAGGAAGCAAAGAACAAATATTTTTTAAATTATTAGGTCTATGATTGTTTATTTAGCGGGGGGGGTAACAGGTAATCTAATCAAAGAATGGCAAACATTTATGAGAATATATTTGGCAAGTTTAGGTACAGAATTAGGCAATGGAGGGCGATTAATTAATCACTACAATAATGATATTAAATTATTTTTAGCGAGTACTGGTTCTATTGGAATTAAAGGAGAAAAACCAGATTATGTAATAAAAGAAACAATAAAAAAAAATAAAGAAATACATTTAAAAGATTTATTTATTCTCGAAAACTATCATTATATAACAAAACAAGAATGGATGTTTCCATTATTGAAAGAATTTAAGGGATTTTTATTAGATAGTGGGGCTTTTACATTTATGACTTCGTTAAAAGGAAAGTCTATTAATTGGAATGAATATGTTATTAATTATGGTAACTTTGTAAAACAGCATGATATAAAACATTTTTTTGAATTAGATATTGACCCGATAGTAGGGTTAAAAGAAGTTGAAAGGTTGCGTGATTTATTAGAAAAAACAGCAGAAAGAAAATGTATTCCAGTTTGGCACAAAAATAGGGGGTTAAACTATTGGAAGCAAATGTGCAAAGATTACGATTATATTGCTATTGGCGGTATTGTAACTCAAGAAATAAAAAGAAGCAAATATGATATATTTTTGCCTTTGCTAAAAATAGCAAGAGAAAACAAATGCAAAGTACATGGATTAGGATTTACTAACCTTAAAGGGATGGAAAAATATAAATTTGATTCCGTAGATTCTACAAGTTGGCTGAGTGGTAATAAATTTGGAGCGGTTTATTTATTTGATGGGAAAACTATGCAAAAGCAAAATAAAAAATTAGGTCAAAGAGTAAAGACAAATGAAGTAGCAATACATAATTTTAGTGAATGGGTTAAATTTTCAATATACGCAGAACAAAATTTATAAAATATGAAAGCAGTAGTTTTATTATCAGGTGGTCAGGATTCAACGACTTGTTTGTACTGGGCGAAAAAAAACTTTAAAGAAGTATTTGCCATTGGTTTTGATTACGGACAAATGCACGTCAAAGAATTAGAACAGGCTAAAAAGATAGCCATCGAAGCAAAGGTACCGTACAAGATATTTGATATAAAAGGACTATTAGCACCAAGTAGTTTGACAGAAAAAACAGACCATAATAAAACAAGCAATATAAACGCAGAACTACCTGCATCCTTTACAAGTGGTCGCAATATTCTTTTTCTATCAATAGCGGCGAGTTATGCAGCTAATTTAGGTATAAATGATATTGTGACCGGAGTATGTCAAACGGATTACTCAGGTTATCCAGATTGTAGGCGTACAAGTATAGATGCAATGCAAAATGTATTATCTTTAGCATATGGAAATGGTGATTATAGAATACATACACCATTGATGTACATTACAAAGGCTGAAACATGGAAATTGGCAAAGGAATTAAATTGTTTAGATATAATAATAAACGACACCTTAACAGATTACAACGGAGATATGACAAAAAATGAATGGGGTTTAGGAACAAATAATAATCCAGCAACCGAACTCAGAGTTAAAGGATTTTATGAGGCAAAACAAAATAATTGGATATGATAACAGCAGAAAGATACCACGATATAAGTTGTGGACACAGGGTATCAGGTCACGAAAGTAAATGTGCCTTTTTACATGGACATAATTACAGGATTCATTTTGTGGTGGCTGCTCCTGAACTTGATTCATTGGGTAGGGTGATGGATTTTTCAGTCATTAAATCTCACCTTTGCATGTGGTTGGAAGATAACTACGACCATAAGTTTTTAATGTGGGAACACGATCCAATGATGCCAGACATTCGAAAAATAAGCCCTGAAAGTCTTGTAATAACTGAATTTAATCCAACGGCTGAAAATATCGCAAAACATTTGGTTGAAGTGGTGGCAGTAGATCAACTTACAGGAACAGGATGCGTATTAATTGAATGCCGGGTAGAAGAAACCCGAAAATGTTTAGCAACATATAAAATCAAATAAATGCTACCAGTAAGCGAAGTTTTTTATTCAATTCAAGGCGAAGGTTCAACAATGGGCTTTCCTGCCGTTTTCCTGCGCTTAGGTGGATGCAATTTGATGTGTGGTGGCATGGGAACACAATTTGATAAAAAGCTATACAATGGAGCGACATGGCGTTGTGATACCATTGAAGTGTGGATGAAGTCAAAACAAAAAAAATATGAAGACATATTATCATCCTTAGAAATCGAAGCATTAAAAAATAATGCTCACTTAATTATAACAGGTGGAGAACCTTTAATGCATCAGGAAAAAATAATTGAATTTATTGAATGGTTTTTCAAAGAATATTGTTTTATTCCAAATATAGAGATTGAAACAAACGGCACAATAGCACCATACCATGAGTTAGCAAAAGATGTTTATCAGTTTAATTGTTCGCCAAAACTTACAAACTCAGGAAATAGCAAATCGGTATTTTTTAACCATACTGCAATAAAGATAATAAACGGATATGATTCTATTTTTAAATTTGTGGTATCATCAGGTCAAGACTGGGAAGAAATAAAAGAAACATATCTTCCAATAATCAAAAGGGATAAAATATGGTTAATGCCATCAGGAGAAAACCAAAAATTATTATCAGAATCAAAACAAATAGTAGCTGAAATTTGTAAAAAAGAATACCTTAAATTTACAGACAGGTTACATATTGAAATTTGGAATAAAAAAACAGGAGTATGATTTACGAAGAGATGACACCGGAATGGCATTTCCAACAAATATTAAAATCGTTCGGTGAAGATGTTACCCGGGAAGGATTAAAGGAAACGCCAAAAAGATACATAAAATTCTTGAACGAATTTCTTGAACCAAAGGTTTTTAATTTCACCGCTTTTGATGCAGAAGGAACAGACGAAATGATTGTGCAAACTGACATCCCTTTTTATTCATTATGTGAACACCACACATCACCATTTTTTGGAACGGCAAATGTAGCCTATATTCCAAATGGCAAAATAGTAGGATTAAGCAAACTTGCAAGGACGGTTGACCTTTATGCAAACCGTTTCCAAAACCAAGAAAGAATCACAACCCAAATCGCTGAAAGACTTCAACAGGAACTAAATCCAAAAGGAGTGGCAGTAACATTAAAGGCTCAACATCTTTGTATGTGTATGCGTGGAGTAAAAAAACATGATACTTGGACATTAACCAGCAAAATGTTAGGAGCGTTTAAAGATGATGAAAAGGCAAGAAACGAATTTCTTCAACTAATAAAAATATAATGGAAGATATAAACATCACACACGAAAAAGAAATACTTGATACAATATCAAAAAACCCAATATTCAGTTTTAAGGATATTTTTGTCTTTTATAAAGGGTGCACCAGGTCAACAGCATATCTTCATAACTTGGACAAATCGGACAATATAAAAGAAGCAATCTATTCAAACAAGCGAAGAGGGGCAACAACATTACTGAGTAAATGGTTAGTATCAGAAAATCCAACACTTCAATTAGCAGCAATGAGGTTGGTCGCAGATGACGATGAAAGGAAAAAACTATCAATGAATCATACCGACATAACCACAAACGGAAAAGAAATAACAGGCAAATACTCAGATTGG
>CAZSUZ010000056.1:0-4319 GCA_964610165.1 uncultured Gammaproteobacteria bacterium | reverse complement strand
GCTGAACAATGGGGAACTTTTATTCGGAGCAGGAACGTAGCAGCTTGCTTATAACGGTTGGGTGTATATGTAGTGTGAGATTTGAAACACAAACTTAACTTAACCAACAAACTTAATTAGAAGTAGGAATTTTGATTAACCACTGAACCTCACATTACATATACACCTTGTTATGTGTTGGTGTGGATTATTAAGGTAGAATGTTTAATCGGATAATAGAATAAAAATTTTAAAAGAAAAAAAAGGTTGGTAATTTTAATTCTTAATATTTATATATAAAGAAAACAAATGAAAGATTTGAGGAAGTTTATTAAAACAACCATAAGAGAGTTTTTGAATGAACAAAACACTAATTATGTAACATTATATCACGGTGGTTATATTGATAAATTGTACTCACCAATATATTTAACAGAAGATTATTATATGGCGAAAAGTTATGATAATAATGTTTATACTTTTTTATTAGATAAAAATTCAAAAATATTGGATTTAACTGATTTGGGCAATTTTCAAGAAATAAAAAAGAAAATATATGATAATAACTCAAAAAACTATTTAAAATATAAAACATTTGGTGGTTTTGGGTTAGAAACAAAAGAAAGAATTTATAAAAATTATAGTATATTAAAGAAATATAAAAACTATAATGAGATAGAAAAAAGATATGAAGATTTGTTAAATATAGATTTTGTTAAAGATATTTGGTCTGAACATTATTATGATAGAATAGATAATCTTATTGATTTTTATAAAAATGCTTCTAATGATAAACGTAAAATTATAGATGAATTGGAAATATTAGATAATGAGATTAGAAATATGAATAAACAAGACGATTATTCATTAAATATGTTTGGTAAGTATTTCCAAGACTATTCTAAACAAAATAATTATGATGGTTACAAAGCAATATCAACATATTTAGATGGTAAAACAAAAGGAATTGAATATTGTATAATTAATATTAATAAATTAAAACAAAAATAAAAGTGGGTGGGATTTTTCTTTTAAAATTATCAACCGAAATGTTGATTAGAACGATTAACGGAACACTTACACATAACTAGTGCATATACACAACACCATTAAGTACTCAACTAATTAACCAACAACAATTTAAGTACTAAAAATTTATTAATGTTCACAGAATAATATTGTTCATAAATTATGAACAAAAAAAATATTAACTCTCCCCAATAAAAGTAATAGTAAAATTTGCATAGAGATATTGCGTGGAGAGTGTTGTCAGAATTCCTAATAAAATATGGAGAATAATAAGACACTTAAGATAGGCAAGGATATCTTTGAAAAAATAATGACAGGCACAGAAATCTATAATTACAAAAATCTCAAGCGCCATAGATTAGTCAAATTCTATTGGCCAAACCTTATTAAGAATGGCGAAATTAATGTTGGCAAGACTCTACATGAATTTTACATAACGATCTGCAGGAAGGAGAACAGTTGAGTATCTATAACCCCCTCCCCAACAAAAAATAACTCCCCTAAATAGAAAATGAATATTAAGACAATTAAGGTTGGAAATGATGAGTTTGAAATCAGGAGATCAGACAAAGAGCTATTTTCAATTAAAAATACAGAATTTAATCATGGTCCATTCAAAATATTATTAAGAAATCTAAGATTTTCTGATTATTATATTAATGATGAGAGAGAAGGAGAATCTGTAACAGCAACTCTCCCCCAACAAAAAATAACTCCCCTAAATAGAAAATGAATATTAAGACAATTAAGGTTGGCATTGATGAATTTCAAAGGCATTCTTTTGAAACCAGTGGGGATATCTATAGTTATAAGAACGAAGAACTCCACGGACTTATGAGATTGGACTTTTTAACGTTAAACAACAAATCTATTTGTCACACCTTTATCAACAATGGCATCGTAGAAGGAGAAGAAATAAAATGCAATTTTAACAAACTCTCCCCCTCATTCTAATGAAAAAAACAAAAGAAACAATACCAAGAGACAAAAATGGTCGGCTTAATGGGAGGGTTATTAAAGAACATTCTCACATTGCTGACTTCAGAAGCGGCGGGTACCATGGCTTAAGAAAATTTTTTTATTATAATTCAACTCAGTATATTGCTGAATTTTTTATTAGCGGAATCCAAGAAGGTGAGAGTGTAATAAATTTAAAAAAATGACAGAAGAAATAAATAAGCAAATCGAGCTCCTTGAGAAATATGGAGTTAATAATTATGTCATTGAGAATGGCAGAATTGTAATTAATCAAAGTATAAACCTCAATTCCCTCACGACAGTTGATAAGGGCTTTCTCAATGGCGCAATAATCAATGGATGGTTCTGGTTCGATTCTCTCACAACAGCCCCAGAGAATTTCTTGTTCAAGACAACAATCAAAGGGTGGCTCAGTCTCGATTCTCTCACAACAGTCCCAGAGAATTTCCTTGAGGGAGCAACAATCAATGAATCTCTATGTTTACGTTCCCTCACAACTGCCCCAAAAAGTTTCTTGTCAAGGACAATTGTTGAGAGATCGGTCATTCGAAATAATGTACGCAAATATGGATTTCTATCAAGTGATAAAAACGGAGATAAAATGGCTAGATTTATTAATGAAGATGTCTTGGAAGGAGAGGAGGTGAGAGTGTTCGAGAGATAACAATTACCCATCAAGAAATTTTTTTTAAATTTTCTTGCATAATTAAAAAAACTATTTTAAATTTGCACAAGTTATAATAAACCAATCAATTTTTATGAGCGAAACAACAACAGCACAGGAGGAAACTCCAATCAAACCAAAGTCGATTAAGAAATCCTACTACGTCCGTGGAATTCAGTTCGACACAATTGAGGAGTATATCTCCATCAGAAAACATGACACCAACTTTAATGTTGAGGAAGTAATCGAAACTCCTAGTGATTCAGATCAGGAGCCGACCAAGAAAATTCACTTCGGAGTAGATGCGTTTGTCTATATGTGCAACGCCCTTGAGTGTAAAGACGCAACCAAGGAAGAAGAAATCCGAAGATTGTGGGATGAAGTTGAGCCAATAACCCCCCAACAAGCCTTTGAGAAATACTCTTCCAATGCACAACAATTAATGGTCGTCCTCTCAATTATGGGTCCAGAAAAAACCCTCAAGGCTCTTGAGTCTAAAGTAATAGATGAACAAACCATCGTTAAGACTCAAATGAGAACCTTCATTAAGGGAGACAGCTCTGTTAACTTCGAACAAGTGAAGAGTAAGGAAAATCCAACCCTCAATTCAGACCTCTTCGAGATTCGTGAAGTGTCATTCAATGACACCTATAAACTCCATGAAATCGATAAGAGCGTATTCGGAGAAAGACGAGGATTTGGTCAAATATCACCAGAACCTGTACTCGATCAGAATATTAGAGTCCTTGAGGTTGAGTGCCCATCTACACATCAACACTACTTCATCTTTGTAGATGCAGACGAGCCACAATGCCAAGACGCAATTGGAGCAGTAGCATGGACAATGGTTAAGGATGATGGAAAATGTCTAACCAAGGAAGAATATTTACAACTTCAATCAGAGGCTTGATTTTTTTCCTATTTATTATTAAATTTAACTTTATAAACCAAAAAAAACAAAAAGCAACATGAACAAAAACAAATTAATCGTTCGCCATGGAGATATGTTTATCTTCCGCGTTGATAAGAGCCAGGTTGAGGGTATGAAAACAGCATCCCTTAAAAAATTAACCTTAGGTCTTGGTGAGACTACAGGACATAGCCATGAAGTTATTGCCCTCGATGACTCAACCATCATTGAGCACTATGACTCCAACTTCTCAGGATATGACTCAGCTGAGATCATGGAACTTACCTCAAGAGAAAAGATCTTCTTCGAAATTAAAGGGAAGGCAGTTGTAATGCATGAAGAACACGGTCCAATTACCCTCGATGAAGGTATCTATATCCGCACCGTTCAACGCCAATACAACCCTTTCACTAAGGCTCTTGAGAAAGTGCGTGACTAAAAAGTCTAAAAAGGCTTGCTTGTTGTCAAAGCCCAACCCCCACACGTCTCTCTTATCATTGTTTTCTTCATTCAAGAATAAGATGTAGGTTGTGTGGGGGGTTTTTTATTAATATAATCAATAAGTGAAACTTAGACGCAATAGCTACACAGAGAATAATCCGCACAAAAAAACCATTATTCGACTAAGCTACCTTTAATGCTCACCATTTCAAATCCATTCGTTACCCCAACTAATATTTGATGGAGAAAGATTAGAATATTATTATTCATGACAAAAGAAATAAATAAGCAAATCAAGCTCCTCAAGAAATACGGAGT
>CAZSUZ010000055.1:0-4516 GCA_964610165.1 uncultured Gammaproteobacteria bacterium | reverse complement strand
TGTCATATGTTTAAAAAATAAATAATGATTGAAGATTACTATCTTTTAATAATTGTAAGAATGACAAATCTGTCAAGAAAGCTGACTAGCCTTATAGTATAATTCCCGTTGTAATATGACAAAGCTAAATAAACAGTTTGCATCATTATTCAAAAAATATAGACTTCGATCTGAAATAGAAACTCTTGCAGAGTTTGGCGACTTACTTGCTCAAGAAGGTATTGTGTATGAGAACTCTATTTTTACGAGATGGCAGAATGGTGATAGAGTCCCTAGTGATAGAAAAGTACTTTTAACAATCATTAAATTATTCATGCGTAAGGGTGGCATAAAAACTTTCAATGAAGCAAATAATTTATTTGAAGTTTTAGATATGTCTACATTAAAAGGAAATGAAATAAAAGATCTACCTGAAAAAGACCTTCCCATATCTATAATGCAATCGAGTTTAGGTGGGTTAATTAAAGATTTTAGAAATCAAAAAAATATTTCCCAAATTGAATTATCGTATTCCTTGGGATTAGATAACAGTTCTATGTTAGATTCATTAGAAAATGGGAAGAGTAAAAATAAGCCTGACAGAAAAATTATAGATAAAATAACTAGCATTTTAGGATTAAATAATATTGAAAAGAATCAATTATTACTTGTTGGTAATTATTTGCCTTCTCAGGAGGAGATAGAAAATATGAGGAGAAAGATTAAACCGATATTGAATGATTGGCAATATCCTGCGGTGTTATTAGATTTCAGCTGGAGAGTTATAGATCAGAATTATCCCAATATAAGAATGTATCAATTAGATAAAAATTTAATTGAATACATTAAGAATAAAAAACCAACTGTATTAGAAATCATATTTAATAATGAATTTCTTGCAAATAAATATTTTAAAGGTGAAGAATTAAAAGAAT
Source organism: uncultured Gammaproteobacteria bacterium (assembly GCA_964610165.1). Classification (GTDB taxonomy): domain Bacteria; phylum Patescibacteriota; class Microgenomatia; order UBA1406; family GWC2-37-13; genus MFZZ01. Next base: position 3,602 of record CAZSUZ010000055.1, on the reverse strand, counting down.
GGAAATTATGGCTAAGTAAGGTAATAATCAATTACAGATTCAGTAATCAATCTAGAAATAAAGAATTATGGTATATTGAAAAACTACACAATCTAATGAAGAATAAGTTATTTTTAGAAATTTGGTCTACTTTGGATTATAATAGCATTTCAGACGTGGTTGTTACCAAGCATGGCACAAAATTTTTTATAAATCCTGAGGATAAGAACAAACGGTTTAAAATGAACTTTTTTATTGTTCCCTTGTTGGAAGACCCTAGATTTGAAATTGAGTATTACACTCCATCTGATGATATTTCCTTCGAATATTTTCAAAATTTAACTCAAGAACAACCAAATTATGAGTAAAATAATTTATTGAGAAGTAAATACTGATATTTTTAAATTCTAAGAATAAATAATCTTTTTATTAATTTGGAAGTCTATCATTTAGTTGATACAGATAAATTAAATATTACATATTTATGATAGACTTTACTAATGTACGATTCTTTACCAAAAGAATATAAAAATATAGAGTGGTTAGAACAAAAACTAAACAAATATAATGAAGTAGAATGGGCTACTAGAGGTAGAAATAAAGCTCTTGAACTATTCCATTCTATGGCCAAAAGAGTCCCTGCCTACAAAGACTTCCTTCATAAAAATAATATAGATTCATTAAGCATAAAAACCATAGAAGATTTTAAACATATACCAACTATTGATAAAAATAATTATCTTAGAGTTTACCCATTAGAAGATCTATGTTGGGATGGCGAATTTAGTTCAAATAGATGGACAATCTCTACGACATCAGGATCTACCGGTGAACCTTTTTATTTCCCACGCCAAACAGATCAGAGTTGGCAGTATGCAATACTTGCAGAACTTTATTTACGGGCAAATTTTCAAATTGATAAAAAGAAGACTTTATATATTGTAGGATTTCCAATGGGAGCCTGGATAGGCGGACTTTTTACATATCAGGCGTTGGAACTTGTTGCAGAGAAAGGAAATTATCCTCTCAGTATTATCACACCAGGGATTCATAAAGAAGAAATTATAAAGGCCGTTAAAAAATTTGGTGATAAGTTTGATCAGATAATAATCGGTAGTTACGGGCCATTTTTAAAAGATGTACTAGATGATGGTATTAAAATGGGTCTAGATTGGAAAAAGTATAATTTAAAATTTATTTTTTCTGCTGAAGGTTTCACTGAAAATTTCCGAGATTATGTTGTGAGAGTTGCAGGATTAGAAGATGTAGCACTTACAAGTACATTAAATCACTACGGAACTGTGGATTTAGGAACAATGTCTTATGAAACACCTCTTGCAATTCTTATAAGAAGACTTGCATTACAAAATAAGTCTTTATACAGTGACATGTTTGGTAATACTATTAAATTACCTACTCTGACACAATATTTTCCTGAATTATTTTATTTTGAAGATGTGGCTGGAGGATTAATATGTTCTTCTCATAGTGGACTTCCATTAGTACGTTACGATCTTAAAGATAATGGAGGCATTATTACATTTGAACAAATGCTGAATATTTTTAATAAACAAGGTATCAACTTACTTTCAGAAGCTAAAAAAGCAGGCATATCACATACTGTATGGCAATTACCGTTTGTATATGTGTATGAAAGAAATGATTTCTCAGTAAGTTTTTATGCATTTAATATATATCCGGAAACTATTAAAAGGGTACTCCAAAAAAAAGAACTCGAGAAATTTGTAACAGGAAAGTTTACAATGTTAGTAAGCTTTGACCAAAATCAAAATCAAATTTTGGAAATAAATATTGAAATGAAATCAGGTGTAACCAAAAACGAAGAGCTTGAAAAGCGTTTACAAAACAACTGTAAATTACAGCTGATCGAGGAGTCTTCTGAATATAGAGAAACCTATCGAGAAAAGAAAGATTTAATTGCTCCTCATATTATATTGTGGCCTTATGAAAGCTCAACATATTTTAAGCCTGGCATAAAACAAAAATGGGTAAAAAAATAAACAAAACAACAAGTTCGAATAAAAATAATGAAGATAATACGTTCTGGAGATTATACGCTGTTGTGTATGATTTCTTGCGATACGTACCTATTTATCAACATATGCTTTTTGATGTGGGAAAAGCGAGTGAAATTAAAAATACTGATACCGTATTAGATGCAGGTTGTGGAACTGGCAATTTTATTGATCATATGATAAAAAAAGGGAGTAAGGCTACATTTATTGGAATCGACGTTGCAGACACCATGTTATCACGAGCACAGAAAAAAATAACTAAATCCGATGTTAATTTTCAACAAGTAAATCTTAATAATCAGTTACCATTTGCAAACAATTCTGTTGATACTATTATTGCCATAAACAGTTTATATGCCGTTTCTAATCCTCAATTTACAGTATCAGAATTATGGCGGATTTTAAAACCAAAAGGTACATTAGTAATTGTTAATCCTCAGGATAAGACAAAATTTTTTGAAGCATATTCTGGCATACTAAATTCAGGTCGAGGATTACAAAAAATATTTTTATTTTTTATAACAATACCCTTATTCGTATTCAATGCGATTATAAAGATGAAAGCAAATAAACTTGATTATCACTTTATGACATCTGAAGAATGGAAGAAATTATTACAAGAATTTAATGCTCATTCAGTAGAAATAAAAGATACATATGTTCAAAGTTATCTTATAAAAGTTGTTAAGTAAATTAAATACACATAATGCCTATACATTTCATATTTCTTGGGTTTATTGCATTAATAAATTTATTTCTTGCTCTATTTGTTTTTTTTCGTAATCCCTTAAGTTGGGTAAACAGAAGTTTCGCTCTCTTTGCTGGAACGCTTTCTCTTTGGACGATTAGTGTTGGATTGCTATTGACCGGAAAAATTATGATTTGGAGTGATATGACATTGTTATTTGGAAACATAATTGGCATTAGTAGTTTTTTATTATTTTCTAAGCACTTTCCAGAGGAACACGCGCTTAAAAAGAATTATCTTATCTATGTATTCATTCTTCCACTTTGTATTTTTATTATTCTATTACCATTTAGGCTTTTTGTATCAGGAATTACTGTAAAAGGGGATGAAATACAGCCAATTATTGGCCCATTATATCCGATATTAACATTATGGTCTGTGGTTGGGGCTATATATGGTAGTTCTATCTTATTTAGGAAATATTTACGTAGTAAAGGACGGGCAAAAGATCAACTGAGATATCTTTTTTTTGGATTTTTTACCTTTCTTATTTCGGTAACAGTGATGAGTGTTATTTTACCAGGGTTAGGCATAGGAAGTGTTGCATTCTTTAGTCCTGCAGCAAGTTTAATGTTAATAGGCACAACGGCATATGCAATTGTTAGACACAAGCTTTTGGATATCCGATTAATTGCTGCTCGTGCCGTTGCTTATTTTTCACTCGTGATATTCATAGGTATGGGTTATATTGCGTTTCTCTTTAATGTTGCAGTTTTACTCAATAATGACGCCCCGACAAGAGAGACATTTGAAGAATTCATTATACCAACAGTTATTGCTCTTCTTTTTGCTATTTCATTTCAACCACTACGTCGTTTTTTTGAACGGATAACAAATAA
>CAZSUZ010000054.1:0-4693 GCA_964610165.1 uncultured Gammaproteobacteria bacterium | reverse complement strand
GTATTTGTTGTTAGCTGACATATTCGTTAAAAGTTAAAAGTTTTCCTCGATAATATTCATACTGTGATCTGCGTGCTTTGAGTTCTGCTGGAAGACCTATTGAGATATCGTTTGTGAGTGCTTCGAAGTTATCTAAAATTGAGACTATTCGTTCCTGTTCTTCAAGTGGAGGAATCGTCACCTTAATTCTTGCCATTACATTACTCATAATTTTTGGGTTACCCATTCCACTACTTACATACTTTTTAGCCACTGTCGATAAAATATAAGCAAGAAATCTTGCATTTACATAATCAACTTTTACCTTCAAGAGTCCGCAAACATTTGTAATGCTGAACTTTCCATTTCTATAAAAAATAGATCCTGCGTACGCCCCGTCAGTAGTCCATGTGATATATTCACCATCGTAATCAAATGTATTTATATAACCAAATACTCCATTGTTTGCTGTTTGAGATGAGTATACTGGATATTCTCCAGCATTAATTTTTAAGTAATCTTTTGACATAACTCTACCTCTGCTGATCTGGCATATTTCCGATATCTCGACCAATTGTACCCCCCCCCATATCGTCAAATGTCAAAAGACTTGAGCGATAATGCTCATATTGCTTCTTTCTAGCTTCTAGCTCTGCTTCTAGCTCTGCTTCTAGCTCTGCTTCTAGCTCTGTAAAACTATTAAGAATTTTTACAATTTCTTCCTGAATTGCAAGCGGTGGGATAGGTACAGAAAATTTCTGCAAGGTAGATACGACAATGTAAGTCATTGCGGCTTCATTTTTATTTTTATTGAGATACTCTTGTAAGTTATTTTTTAGAATGAAATACAAAAATCGTACATCAATATTCTTACTAAAATCACTCAAAACATAAGTGCGTTGATATGCTTCAAACTTTCCAATGTAGTGCTTCACATCGCCAACATTTGCATTACCAGCAACCAGTAATGCTTCGGTATCCCAACGATACTTATCAATTCTGCTTACTTCTTTTGCAGTTGTAAAAAACAAATATTCACCGTCTGCAACTGCGGCGTTTGCATTAAGCTTACCAGTTTCTATTTTACAGAGATCACCCAAATTTTTAAACTGCACAGCATTAGGGCATAGTTCTGAGATCAATTTTTCAATTTTTGATTGATGGGTTTTCATACTAATTTTTCCCCTTTGAGGTGTCTTCTCTTTCGTCGTAAGTGTCTATAATTATAGGGTTGTTAGATTTAATACCCTTACCATATACAACTGCATGATAATTTTTTAAATTTGGTATAACTCCAATAATTTCTTTACCAAAATAATTTGTTAGAAAACCATAACTTGTATCATCAAAAGCTCTGAATGCAACAATTGTATTGCATTGAGTTAGCACTGTCTTAGAAATATTTGCACTTCTTTGACCAATAACCAATAAGCCGACACCGTATTTTCTACCCTGAAGAGCAATTTGAGACATCTTATTAACTAAGTTCTTGGAACTCCCATAATCACCCGGCTCTCCTAAAAAATTAGTTTCTGGAACAATAGTATGAGCTTCTTCTAAAACTATACATATTTTTTGACCTGGATTACTTTTAGCATAATTAAATACTGATTCTAGAAAGAATTGGGTAAACTCTAAAATGAATGTGGTATTCGATAATTCAGGTAATTCAAAAATTGAAAGATTGTTATCGGACTCGATAAATGATTTTATGTATTGGTCTAATTTATTATTAATTTCTTTCTTGAATTTCAGAATATCCTCCTTATTTGCTGAACGACCTTTACTCTGCTCAGATTCTTTTTTAGCCAAAGTCTCTTCAACAGTATTTAATCCATTTTTATCAATCAGCAATGCGGGTTTTAATTCCGACAATTTATCAATATACTCGCCTGTGAAATCAACACAAATAACTTTGGTATCCTGTATTATTTCCTTTATTATTTTTCTAGCAAAAACAGACTTACCAGATCCTGTCACGCCAAGTATAGCCATATGATGTGATATAGCATCTTTTAAGGTAATCACTCCGGGTAATTTTGTTTTAGGAATAAAACCTGATCTGAATTCACCTTGTTTTATCTGAGACAATTTATTTTCTTCAGATTTTGTATCCGCAACATAAACTGCTTCATTTACGAGAGGTATCCAACCAATTTTATTAAATGACGTACTTATAGCGTCCCAACAACCAAGTTGTATAGCTTCACCAACAATAGAACCTTTTTCATTATAACTTTCTAGTTTTTCAACATTTGTAGAAGCGTTTAATACTTGATAAAAAACCTTTTTACCCCGCACAAAAACCTCCACAAGATCATCAATTTCTAAAACCTGATTACTTTGAGAATATTCAAAATACAATTTATTTATTGTTGAATTTTCATTCACCACGCCAGTAAACCTCTGGACCTCATCTGCCGCCTTGTCGACGAGGTATACATAATCGAGATCTGGTTTTTTGCTTATGAATGATCGATATTCATCGCTACTACTGTTTATTGTCCTTGTTTTAACTATCTTTCCCCACTTTTGGTTATCAAGATAATAAATATCAAACAAAAATCCTAAAGAAACATTGCTTTTATCATCCTCTGTTATTTTGTGTAAAAAATAAACCTGAGTAAACTTTTCAATCTTTCTATTATCAAATAAACGAACTAAGAAAACATTGTCAGATTGAACAGCAAATATTTTTCCAACATTATTACTTTTGTCTTTTGCCTTCTCATCAAAATATTTCTCTAAAAAAGATTTTATCTTAGATGGGGAAATTATTAGAACAAAGCAGAAAAATAGAAGGAGGTAAAATAATTGCCAATTACTAAACATAATGGAATTACTAAATATATTTGTGAAAAGAAAATATATAAAAACTAAACTATATAAAACTTTACCAGATCCGATTAGTTCAAGTACTGTTTTAATTTTGTTAGATATTATATTAATGATAAAATCATCACTTTTATTTTTGTCATATAGTGCTTTTGTCACCAAAGAAAAGCAAATCATTAGAAATAAAATAATTAAAGATGCTTCCCACCAAAAAAAACTTCCAAAACTATCAGATCCTATTGATAAAAGCGTTAAAAATAAAGCAAATGAATTTGCAAAAACGTTTGTTGGTGCTGTGAAATAAGGTTCAATGTAATATAAAGAGAATATTAAGGTTACCAAACCCGACCAAAACCAAACCACGTTACTATCTGGTAAAAATAAGCTTCCAGCAACAAAATGCCCGATGACGCCTAAAATTAAATAGAGAAATAGAACTGATAAAAAATAGTAAAATTCTACACTAACTGAAATCGTGCTTATATTATTCCTTAAATCTATAATTTTTTCTTTAATTTTATTCATGTCCTTTTTCCTTCAATATCAGCTACGATTTTATCTATAGCCGTACGAAGCTCGTTTTGTCTTGCAACAATACGAGCAATCTCAGTATTAAGTTCTGTTATGTCGACAACTTCTCGAGTATCTTTACCCGTTACATAACTTGAGATTGCTAGGTTGTAATCATTTTCTGCGATAGTTTTGTTATCAACGAGCTTTGCAAAGTATTCAGCATCTTTGCGTTCAACAAAAGCATTGAGTATTTTCTTGCGATTTTCCTCGCTAAACTTGTTCTTGTTTCCACCACGAACAAACTCAGCAGAAGCATCAATAAATAGAGTCTTGTTATCTTTCTTACTCTTCTTTAATACGACGATACAGGTTGCAATGGTAGTTCCAAAGAAAAGATCAGGAGGAAGCTGGATCACTGCATCAATGTAGTTGTTATCTATGAGATACTTTCGGATTTTTGCCTCGGCTCCGCCGCGATACAGGACACCGGGGAACTCAACGATCGCGGCTGTTCCGCTTGTCGAAAGCCATGAAAGCATGTGCATGGTGAATGCCAAGTCGGCCTTACTCTTCGGAGCAAGTACACCTGCGGGTGAAAAACGAGGATCGTTAATCATTAGTGGATTTGCATCACCCTCCCAGTTGATTGAATACGGCGGATTTGAAACTATGGCATCAAAAGGTTCATCGTCCCAGTGCTTTGGATCAGTGAGTGTGTCACCATGAGCGACATCAAAATTGTTGTAATTGATATCGTGCAAGAACATATTGATACGGCAAAGGTTATAGGTCGTGATATTTATTTCTTGACCATAAAATCCTTGTCGCACGTTTTCTTTACCAAGTACTTTTGCAAACTTAAGAAGAAGCGACCCTGAGCCACAGCAAGGATCATATACTTTATTAACTTCTTTTTTACCAACGGTAGTGATTTCTGCAAGGAGTTCACTTACTTCTTGTGGTGTAAAGAATTCACCTCCAGATTTACCAGCATTTGAGGCATACATGGTCATCAAAAACTCGTATGCATCACCGAATGCATCGATGGTATTGTCTGAGTAGTCGCCAAGACGGAGATCGCCAATAGCTTCGAGAAGTTTTACAAGTCTTTGATTTCTTTTTTCAACGTTCGATCCAAGTTTATTTGAGTTAACGTCAAGATCATCAAACAATCCCTTTAGATCGTCTTCACTATCAGATCCTTTAGCGGAATTTTCAATATTATTAAAAATTTTAGAAAGTGTTTCGTTTAAATTCGCATCGTTACGAGCATTTCTTCTAACATTTACAAAAAGTTCGCTCGGGAGAATATAAAATCCTTTTTCTTTTACGGTATCTGCGCGACCAAATTCTGCTTCCTTGTCTG
>CAZSUZ010000053.1:2966-4744 GCA_964610165.1 uncultured Gammaproteobacteria bacterium | reverse complement strand
GTTTTACCAACTCCTGGATCTCCAAGTAATACTGGATTATTTTTAGTTCTTCGGGAAAGGATTTGAATTACACGACGGATTTCGTCGTCTCGCCCAATAACAGGGTCTAATTTTCCCTTTTTAGCAGAATCTGTAAAATTAATGGTATATAGTTCTAATGGATCTCCTTGTTGTTTTGGTGGTTCGTAATTCATTTGCATATATTAGCACTTAAACTTATTAATTGCTAATTTTTATTATAAAACCATCTTTTAAAGATTTCAAGAGGTTATTCTCTTTTTTTAAAATTTAAAGAAGCAGAGTTAATACAATATCGTTGACCACCTTTATCTTTAGGTCCATCTGGGAATACATGCCCTAAATGAGCTCCACAGTTGCCACAGGTAACTTCAATACGTCGCATACCAAAAGTATTATCTTCATGCATTTTGACACTATCTTTAGAAATTGGATCCCAAAATGCTGGCCAACCACAACCAGAATCGTATTTAGTGTCTGAGGTAAATAAGTCTACACTGCAAATTTTGCAATAATACATTCCTTTGTCAAAATGATGATCGTACTTATTGGTAAATGGGGCTTCTGTACCTTTTTCTTGTGTTACATGATATGTTTCGGGGTCGAGTTCCTGTTTAAGTTGTTCTTTGGTTTTTGTAAATGGGGTCATACTTTTATTATACCTTGTGTGTCAAGTGTGGCATTTAGACATATTTTTGAATACAATAATGGAATATGGCAGAAGGTGGAGAATCACAAGATGTACAGGTAGATCAGTCAAAATCTCATTCAGATCCAATGCAAAATATTTTAAAATCGTTAGAAACATCAGGTGGTTTTACTGTTAACCATACTCAACTTGACTCAGCTCTTACATCAGATCTTTCACAAAACGAATCAAGAATTATTGAGTTAGATTCTAAAACAAAAGCTACTAAAAATCCTGATTTTATAGAAGAAGACCGTAAGAAATTTGATCAAAATCGCAATAATACTACAACTAACGAATCTAAAGAAGATTTAGCAAAACCTTTCACACCGAATTTAATCTTATCAAGTATTGATTTCGATTTTATGAAACAATTAAAGATGCAGAAACTGCTCCCTGCTGATTTTCCAGATGATTGGGATGCCTATGAAACTGATGCTGATTTTGAAAAAGCTGGAATACATTTACTGCGTCCTTATGGACGAACGTTATCGGCTTTAGATATAAGAAGAAAACAACTACCAGAAGCAGTCATTGTTCATGTACCAAATGAAACCGCATTTGATAAAGAAAGTTTTCTGTATTCTGATATAGCGATTGACTATTGGAAACTTCCGCCTGAAAAAAGACCACAGGTAATAGTGTATTACGATAATTTTAATCCGCCTCTTTATAAAAAGCAGAGGTTTCGGGGTTTTTTGGAAGCTACCAATCCTAAAGAATTATTAAATGTAGTAGAAATAGCAAAAGAAGTGTTAAAACACAAAGAGTCAGATAAATTTGATCCAAAATTACTTGAACCAGGTCAAGCACAAAGTTATGATGAGTCTGATGATTTACGAGAATGGGAAAATATAACAGCGGATACATATCAATCACTTAAGTATTTATTCGAAAGAATTAACAGAAAGCATATTGATGGAGAAAGAGTTGTATCAGTTCTAGATGCTGGTACAGGTGAAGGTCGCATAGGTGCTTCACTAGCACGAGTTGGCTTCAATGTATTGGGATTAGATATTAGTAAGGAAACATTAAAACGAGGTAAAGAGCGATTTAAATTAGAAGGTGAAGG
>CAZSUZ010000053.1:0-2866 GCA_964610165.1 uncultured Gammaproteobacteria bacterium | reverse complement strand
AATTTAGATCGGTACGAGTTTTTTAATGAAAATATATATGACGAATCTTATCCTAGTGAAGATGTATTTATGGATCTAGGTTTTGATGAAATTATTATAAACTGGAATACATTATGGGAATTTGGTAATAAAGAAAATCAGGAAGAAGCATTTGAAAATTTTTTTGATATGTTAAATCGGGATGGTGAAATATTCATAGAAATAGCAGATCGCACCTGGGAGCCATATAAAACAGCTTTAGATGAGTATCATAAAATACATCCGGACACGCCATATGGTACTCTTCAAGATAAAAAAACTGAATCGGAAGATTATCCACCTAGGTATTTATCAGATGTTTTAGAGCTAGGAGATATGTTACGAGGAAAAGGATTTGATGTAAATATACATCTAGATGATATAGATGTAAATAATCCTGGATCAGATGTATTTCACTATTTTATCGAAAAAGAAGATCCTGAAACTGGTGAAATGAAGAAAACTGCTAAAGTGTACGTTATTACAGCAAGAAAGTCTTAATAGTTTTTATTCATTATATTTCTCTGCTTCTTTCCATGCTAACTCAAAAATAGCACGTTCAGTATCGGCAATACGTTTGTTTTCAATAATAGTGGCAATAAGTTTTCCATTTTCTTGAGAAAAAAAAGCAACTTTGTTTCCAACTATATTTTTCTCAATAGTAATTGGAAATTTTTCTTGAGGAACTAAATAAGTAGTTCGTAGTTCATCTTTATCTCTTTTTTTATATTCAATACTTGCTTTGTTATTTGGAGAAATGGAACGGACATAAATTTTATCTTGCATTCGAATTTTGTAATATTTTTTCCAAAAGCTATCAAGTTCATGATCAATAGTTTCATCTGCATATACATATGCCAGAATTTCTTTTTTCTCCGCAAGTATTTCTAAATTTGCTTTCATGATTCCTTCGTGTCCTTCGTAAAATTTAACAATTGGTTTTTCTACCGTTAAAACATATGTAGAATTTAATTCCGGTAATAAACTTCGCAAATCATCTCTGGCTCTTTGTTGTTTTTCAAACTGGTCATCTGAAAGTTTTAATAAATTATCTGGAGAAAGTGGAGTAAAGTGTTTTTTCTTTTTTATATCTTCTTGTTTTACTAACCCTTTTTCTTCGAGAGTGTAAAGAGATTTATAAACAGTTGCTCTTTTTAAACCAGTTTTTTTTATTAGAACACCGGCTTGTACTTTACCCAGTTCTAAAAGAAGTTTATAAATTGCGGATTCTTTATCGGTTAGTCCGAGGGTTTGAAGAAGTTGTTGATTATCCATGAAAATATTATTTATTATTTTCTGTCACTTGTCAATGACAAAAATAGAGTAATAGTATTACTAGGTATTGACAAAATTTAAATATTGACCTATAATTAAGACTTATAATAATTATTTACTTGTAACATTATATTTATAAAACTGTAATTAATACTTGACAAATATAAACCTATAGTATATAATTAATATACAGATTTAATAAAGACTAGCACTTTAAATTAATACTAATACAAATAAACGAAGAAGTCATGGAAAGCAACTTGAGCGGAGAAATCTGTAGAGTATTGCCATTTCTTGTCCGGCAGTACTCTCTTGACTTTAAAACTCAAGAGATCGTGTATTACGTACTATTATAAAAGGGATTAAAGCAAGCCCTGTAACGGTAATACGATATGATACACACCCATGACATCTTGCTATTGCTTTGATCTTTAACCTGTCCAAGGATGAAGGTAAAAGCAAGCAAGACTGAGTATATGTCGTAATTTATGACACATATTCAGTGTTGCTTTTACAGCAATATGACAATCTAAATATAGAAATATAATTAGTTTGTCAGAAACTTTGACAATTTAATCTGTCCTTACCAAATATCCCAAGGATATAAATCTCAGCATTCAATATGTTGGGAGGAGCAAGCCTTTTCGGACGTTTCGGTATTTCCACTTTGCTTTAAGACTTTGCAATCTGTCCTCTAGATTTATCTAGGCACAAGATCTATAAAGGCAAAGGGCAAGTGGAGATGTGTGAATAAATAATTATTCCCAGATCTTCACTTGATACCAACAAACGAAAGGCTCCTTAACGGAGTCTTTTTTTGTAGGAAAAAAGTGATGCACTTTAAAACTAGTTCACAAACTGTGATTCGCATATAAGTAATTAATAACTAGTTACTTGTATGCGTTTCACAATTGTGTGGACGTAAAGCGGGGTGGTACCCCTTTTCCAAAAGGAGAAATAACCGTGGAAATTCCAATGGATTTTATCCAGACCTTTTTCATTCTACAAAAAATTCACCAAATCACCCAAGTCGGGTGCTCGGTGAATGAATGGCAGAAAGGAGTGATGAAGTTTGAGTATGTCTCAAGCTTTCAAATCACTCCTGTAAAGAGTTTTATTCTACAAGATGGATGGAACCCGTATGATGGCGAGGACTCCCCTCACGGGAGTTGGGATCATCACATCTCCTATGCTGGCATGGTGTGGGAAACCATGCCGAAATGGCATAGGGAATTATGTCGGGCTTGGGGAGTTTGGCGTCCCGCACAGGACGCCAATAAATTCCAGTTGAGTCAGAAGCTGAAGAAGGCTTTGTTCTTCTTTGGCGAGGATTATGATTCCTCCTCTATCCAGAGGAAGAATGATCCGATGCCTTATCAGGCTTACGGTTTCCCGATCAATCATGAGCGGGTTCTCCGCATATTGATTGAAAACGGAGCAATCGAGTTGTAATTCGGTTGCTCCATGCTTGAGTATGGGCTAACTCATACTCCGGGTAAAGAATGCTATCCCGTAATTTAGCATTCGTCATGGGAAAAGCCCACGGACGTCATCCGTGGGCCCTACCCTCAAG
>CAZSUZ010000052.1:0-4795 GCA_964610165.1 uncultured Gammaproteobacteria bacterium | reverse complement strand
GTTGCAATGAAGAATATTTTTTTTGAAGAGTTTTGATTGTTGAAACAGAATTATCAGCAGAAGCATTATCTAGAACAATTACTTCTAAAGAAATTTTTTCAATATCTTTTGATTGATAAATTGACTCAATACAATCCGCAGTTATTTGTGATGTGTTAAAAGATATTAGTATGATAGAGAGCTCTATGTCTTGTGCTCCTCGGTTGCTACTTTGCATAGAATATATTATAATCGAAAGATTGAAAATAAGTACTAGCCTGGGTAGCTCAGTGGTTAGAGCGGTCGTTTCATAAGCGATAGGTCGGGAGTTCGAATCTCCCCTCAGGCACATTTATAAAGCAACTCCGTAATAATTTTCTATTTCTTCTTTAGAAAAACAATTTTGCATTTCTAAGATAAGTTGTATAGCATTTGTTGTCTTGCCAGAGTCTCCTGTATAAGGTACAGTTCTGATGTCTACATAATTATAAAAAGAATTTGGAAATAATGTCTCAAGCTCTTCTACAGAAAAATGATGAATCCATCTGGGTGGATGATTCGTCCAAGTATCTCCATATAGTTTTCCAATAGCTTGGGCTTCCGAGTATCTATTCTGATACTCTTGATGTATATTTTCATTTCCAAACGGTCCAGTATCTTTTTGAAGGTGATCGATAATTACTAAAATATCGTTAGTTTTTAATGCATACGTTAAAGCAGCTGCAAATTTCTGTCGATCAGCTGGTTCTACAAAATTAACTAATAAACTACTACAGATATAAAAATCTGGATCTTTACTTGATGTTATATCTGAACGAATAGATTCGCCCATTCTCGTTAGATAATTTGGTAGTGCTGTTAGGTCATCCCAAACAGCAAACAGTTTTTCACCATGATCTTGTTGTGCAAACTGATACATCTCGCTAGAGATATCTATGCCAGTTGTATAAGCTCCATACTTTTGTTGTTGGTTAGTCAGAAAACCTACATCTCCACTTCCTAAAATAGTTAGGTAAGATTCTTCATTTAGACCCAGCTTTTTCAACTCGTTATCAGGCCAACTTAAAGGTAATCCCCATGGGATTGTTTGATTTTCTTTTGTCATTTTGTAGATGTAATTATATAATCTGAATTGAAATATGGATAATCAAATTGTTACTAAAGGAAAAACAATCTTCATATTTTCCGGAATAGTTAAGCACAATCTTGGACGAGGCAGAAAACTCGGATATCCAACTGCAAATATTGATGTGCCCGCAACTACCCCCGAAGGATTATTTGTGGGAATTACAAAACATAAGGACAAAGTATATCAGGCACTTATTTTTATTGGTCCTGCTGTAACATTTGAAGAAACAGATAAAAAAGCAGAAATATATATTTTAGATTTTGATGAAGATATATATGGAGAAACATTAACTACAGAAATTCTACATAAACTACGTGATAATGAAAAATTTACTACGGTAGAAGCACTTATTGAAAAAATGAGAAATGATGAAATAAATGCTCGAAATTTCTTCAACAAAGATAAAAAATAATGGTATTATTCTAGTATGAATACGCAACAAATACCCTCAACATATTTACCAACTGATGCAAACAAAGTTCAAGAAGGTGTCTACAAAACAACAATAAATGGTGTTCTTTATATAGATAGACCAATTTACAAAGATGATCGAGGTTTTTTTTCTGAAGTAGTTAAAATTCCAGAGTTAGAATCTATTATTGGTCAACCATTTCAGGTAAAACAAGTAAATCATGCAAGATCTGAACAGAATGTTCTACGTGGGATTCATGCAGAAGGGTGGAATAAGTTTGTATTTGTTTTAACCGGTTTATGTTTTGCTGCAATTGTAGATGTCCGACCAGATTCAGAAACATTTGGGAAAAAAGAATATTTCTTGCTAGGTAGTGGGGAAAACGCATTAACTGGCTGTTTATTTTTACCTTCAGGAATGGGAAATTCTGTTTGTGTTCTTAAAGGACCAGTAGATTATTTATATCTTGTTGACCGACTATATCAAGATAGAGATAAAAGTGGAGATGTGGCAATTACCTTATTTGATACTGATTTAAATATTCCATGGCCTGTTGCAAAAGAAGACATGGTTATTTCTGAACGTGATACAAATGCAATAACGCTTCGTGAAAAAAGTCCAGAAAAGTTTGTATAATAAATTCATCTTATGCTTCAACAACTTGTAACTAAAGTCGATGAATTACTTGAAAAAAAATATTTAATGTTGGGTATTTTAATTCTTCTTTTTGTAATAAGTGTTTTACCAAGACTCTATAGAATAGATAATCCAATTGCTGATTGGCATTCTTGGCGTCAAGCAGATACAGCTGCTGTCACAAGAAATTTTATTAAAGAAGGCTTTACGCCTTTGTATCCTAAATTTGATTCATTAAATAGTTTAAATGAAGGTAATTTACCCAATCCCAAAAGATACTTCTTTGCAGAATTTCCTATTTATAACATTATTGTCTACCCATTTTATTACTACTTTGGAGTAGATGAAATGTATCACAGACTTGTCAGTGTATTTTTTTCTAGTTTAACTACAGTTTTTTTATATCTCCTTGTAAGAAAGCTTTCCAGTAATACCGTTGCTTTATTAGCAGCTTTTTTCTTTGCTGTTATGCCGTTTAACATTTATTATGGTCGTGTTACCATGGCAGATCCATTACATGTATTCTTTAGTGTTGTAACGTTATATATTGTTGCCAAATGGAGTGAAAGTAATAATCTTTTCTGGCCAATTATTGCTGGTATTACAACCACGTTTACTATTCTCACAAAACCGTATGGTTTGGTACTCGGTTTACCAATAATGTATATGTTACTACGAGGACATGGACTAAAACTGTTTAAGTCACCAGGGCTATACATCTATGGACTTATTAGTTTGGCGCCATTTTTAGCTTGGAGATGGCATATTAATCAGTATCCAGAAGGTATGTTTGGCACTACTTGGCTCTATAACCAAGGAGATATTCGATTTACTGGTTCTTATTTCCGATGGATATTATTTGATCGATTAAATCGACTTATTTTTGCTTCAGGAGGATTTGTTTTATTCTTTTTAGGATTAGTAAAACCCGTTTCTAAAAAAGAAGGATATATGTATCATTGGTGGCTAGTTGGTATTCTTATCTTTTTTGTAGTCATTGCAAAAGGAAATGTTACTCATGATTATTATCAACTTCCTATTGTTCCCATAGGTTGTATTTTTATAGCTAGAGGTTTTATCTGGCTCGTAACTATTGGTAAAGGTTTAATACAGAATTCAATCAATGTAGTAATAGCTACCAGTTTAGTTTTAATGATGATAGCCTTTGGCTGGTTTGAAGTTCGTGGATACTTTGGTGTAACACGCGATGTTATTGTGGAACTGGGTCGAAAAGTTGATGAAGTTACACCTCAAGATGCAAAAATAATTGCTCCCTATATGAATGATCCAGCTTTGTTGTATCAAACAAATAGATATGGTTGGACAAATGGTGGGGGATTAATAAGACAGTATATAGAAAAAGAAGGTGCAACACATTTGGCAGTTGTAAACTATGACGTTGATACAAATTATTGGATTGAACGCTGTAAAATTATCGCTGAAAGTAAAGATAGATGGGTATTAGTAGATGTGCGTAATTGCCAAAATACGGAAGGAGTTGTGAATGAAAGTAATTAAAGGAAATGCTTTGGAATTAGTACCAGCAGCACATGAAGACCCAAAAGATCCAGGTGTTTTAAAAAAAGTATTATTTAAAAAAGACAATTTTATTGATGGCAGAGTTGTTGTCGTAAACTGGTCTGTACTTCCAAAAGGCAAATCGTTCACGCTTCATTATCATGAATCGTTACAGGAAGTCTTTATTATCTTTAAAGGAACAGTAAAAGCAGTTGTAAATGAAGAAGAAATTGTATTGGAATCTGGAGATGGACTAATTGTAGATTACAATGAAAAACATGCAATGGAAAATATCTCTGAAGAAGATGTTATCTTTTTAATGTTTGGACTTTCTGATAATCCAAGCGGTAAAACAATTATTCTTTAGGTCTGTAATATTTTTTCCCCACTAAATTTTTTGGCATATATTCTTGTTCTACTTTTGCACCTTTTTTTTCTTCTTTATATGGATAACGCACATGACCTTCACCATAACCTTGTTCTTTCATAACTTTATTTGAAGGATTTCTTAAATGCATAGGAATTGCTTCTAGCTTTTGATTTTCAATATCTCTCATCGCTTCATTTAAACCATCATACGAAGCAGTAGATTTTTTTGCAGTTGCTAAATAAGTTGCTGTTTGTGCCAAAATAATCTGAGCTTCTGGCATTCCAACCATATGAACAGCTTGCATACATGCTGTTGCAAGAACTAATGCAGTTGGTTGTGCATTATTAATATCTTCTGAGGCAAAAATAACCATACGTCTTGCAATAAAAACGGGATCTTCTCCAGCTTTAATCATTCTTGCTAAATAATGTAAGGTTGCATCTGGTTTGCTTCCTCGCATACTTTTTATAAAAGCAGAAATAGTGTCATAATGAAAATCGCCTTTTTTATCATAATAAATAGATTTTTGTTGAAGTGCCTCTTCGGCAACTTCCAAATTTACACGTGGTGCAATTTCTGCAGCCAGTTCTAATGCATTTAATGCACTTCTTGCATCACCATTCGCAAATGTAATGATATGATCTAATGCTTTTTTTTCGAATTTATTTTTTGGAAAATGTTTTATTGCTTTCTTAATAATTGCACGAATATCTTCATCTTCATGTTGTTTAAGAAAATATACATGTGATCG
>CAZSUZ010000051.1:0-5178 GCA_964610165.1 uncultured Gammaproteobacteria bacterium | reverse complement strand
TAGTGTTTCAAATTAAGTTCTATGTAAGCACTACGCTTATATTCAAACGTTAGCAAACATTAAAACGATTTGCTAACACCAAATAAACGCAATGCTAAGTTTCTGCTTTCAATTGGTGTATTCGTTTGAGCATTTTATTAATTTCATTTTCAAATCTTACTCTCTTAGGATGCTTCAGTGGTAAATACAATGCAAGGTCTTTAGCAACTTTAAAATGCTCCCAATAGCTTGCTTCTAATATTTCAAGTTCAATCTCTTTCATCGCACTGCGTTTATTTGTGTTCCGTTATGTTCAATTTTAATTTTTTTAATAGAAGAAGTGTATCATTTGTTCTTTTTCAACATTTATGTTATGTATTTCGGATTTATATTCCTTACCAAATAATGTATCTTCAATGAACTGAACTTTTATATCATTTAATAAATTAGTTGTTGTCCCATATCTTGATGATTCTGTAAATCTCATTGGTAAATCATTTCTTTTAGTGTATTCACCTTTTATTAGATTATAACAGCCATTTACCAAATCACCAAAAACAGCTTCCTCATCAAGTCCCCAACTTTGAACATAATTCCTAAATTTATTAGTATAATCCATATCAAATAAAATCCGAAATCCATCTTTTTCAAATTCCAATGTTGAATATATTTTAAATCCAATAAATATTGATGTTGGATTATATTTTTTATTTGTTTCCATATTTATCATTAAAAAATTAAAACTAAACATAACATCGTATAAAAAACATTAAAACGATTTTTTATACGCAAACCGTTATAAGCCATTGGCGAAAAGCCAACGGTTCGCTTCGCCTTATAACACAGGCTATAAAACATATTGCAAAACGGCTTTCACACATCTATCACCTTTAGTCTTCGCTTCATCAAAGTGCATATAGCCAAGCGTATCACAATGGTGTCGTTTCATTTCTTTTCTTGTGTATCGGTAATCAACATACGCACCATGCACTTTGTTAACTACTATCCAAACTTGTTCTTTCTTTTTCATAATTTTTATATTAATGTGTTTTGCATAAGATTTGATATTATTTTATTGTTTTTATTCGATAGTTACCAGCAATGCTACCAGTCCCACTCCGAATCAATCACTCTATAACCATTAGTCCGAAGTAATGCGACAAGTTCAACCGCACATTTTTTGCAAAGTTCCATTTCTTGTTTTTCACCACTTCCACCTTCGGGGTAGCTACTTCCTGTCTTGTGGATGAACTCACATTCAAAGGCATCGTAACTATTTTCTTTTTTAATTTCCTGATTGCATTTGTCGCATAGGTTGTAGTCCTCAATGGTTACATCAACCTCTTTCATTCGTTTTTCTTTTTTAATTACTCTCATTTTTATTTAAGTTTTTACGTTAATAATCCGTTCTGCGCCTATACCGAAACCGTTGGAGGTAATATTATTCGTGCCATTCGATTTCAGTTCCGCAAGTATCACAACACTCCTCATAAGTTACTCGCTCGTTTACAATGTATGCTTCACAATTTGGGCAGTAAGCATCTGCTGTTTCTGCTACTAATTCAGCTTGTGAAGGAATACTACCGCACACACTCGCTATAAGTAATGGCGTGTTAGTGCTTTCTTGATGTTCTGTTCTTTTATCAATCATTGTTTCAAATTTTAAAGTTAGTGCAGTGGTTAAAATCCACCACTACTCATAGCGGAAACCGTTAGGCGAAATTGTTTCGCTGTAATTTATCCATAATATCACGACCATTTTTTCGTACCTCCTCTATAAAATCATTTGTGTATTTTCTTCGTGCAATCGGTGTATCAAACGCCCCCATTAAATTTTGTACACATTCAATAAGCTCTTGTCTTGAAAGCGAAACAACATCGCCTAACAGCACATTGGCGTTATTGTCTTGTTCTTCGTTTGATACTTTTGTCATAATATTAAATTTAGTGTTTCAATTTTTATTTTGTGGCAACAACGCCAATCTGCAATCCGTTAGCACCAATACTACGGAAGTGCTTCAATTGAATATTCTATTTGTTTATTTTGTAATAATTTAATAAGATTTTCATTATGTTTATAAACTAAAACTTTTACCACCGCACTCAATGGTATATTACCTTCAACTGATATTGTTCCACCCTCATAACTTCTGTCTGCTTGTGTCATTTTATGTTTTATCCTATTACTATCAATTACAAATGTAACATCTAAATCTGATAATCCATAGTAATTACTTTCATCGTGTGGAAAATCAGAAACATAAACAAACTTACCATAGTTAGGGTCATCATACCATTCCGATGGGTCTTGGTTTGTTGCTTTTAAAATATTCTCATACACCCGACCGTTATAACCAATACTACTTTTGTTCTTTGATTTGAGTTTCTTGGTTAAAATTTTTTAAATCATCCAATATCTTATTTGTGGTTTTTTGCATATAATACATATACCTTCCCATTCTAATACCATCACCAATATCCATTGGATAACTGCGAGTAAACATATAAGCATCAATACCGTTTTTCTCACAATATTCCATAATTTCTGGTAGTTCATGTAATCCATCATGGCTGTTTGGTATTAAATCTATTTCAATATATTCACCTCCCTGTGCTGGTTTTACTACATTCTCATAGTTTTTTGAGATGTAATCTAATAGTTTTAATTTGTATTCATTCATATTTAAAAAAATTTATTTATGTTTCCAATTTAAGTTTCTACTAATTATTAAAGTTTGTAGTTAGGTACCTCACATATACTACATTCCATCTCCGAATAGAGTTTTCTGCGTTAAATCTTTTTCTTTTCTTTTTTCTTCCACCCTCTTTTTGATTAGTTGAATGTTAGTTTCTTCTTTATCAATAAGAATGTAGTTTCTATTTAGTTCTTCACATACAACACCAACAGTTCCACTACCAGCAAATAAATCCAAAACAGTATCATTCTCGTTGCTAAATGATTTCACAAAGAACTCAACAATTTTTTCTGGAAATACTGCACTATGTTCCATTTTTGATGTGAATTGATTTGTGACATTATTTGCATTTATCACATTCGATGGTCTTGCAAATTCTAAATTTTTGAAATTATCTCTATCCACAACCATTCCGCTTCCGTTTGTTGGTGTTTTACAGTTTTTTCTGAATGCTCTTGATTTCGTTTCTTCACTTACAGGTGTTCCGCAAGCAAGTGCGTTAAAAGTTATGTTTTTAACTTCACCTTTCGTAAAATGATACACTGGTTCAAATCCATTTTTAAATCTTCCATGTGTTCCAGTTGGAAAAGCATTTTTAGTCCAGCAATATTCTTCTACAAATAAAAACCCAAGTTCATTTTTTAACATTATTACCAATTCAAAGACATATAAACTTCGTTCTCCTTTATTTGTGTGTGGTTTAATATTCAAAAAGAAACTACCCGTATGTTTTAACACTCTTTTAATTTCAGTGGCAATAGGTTTGAACCATTCAACATATTTATCTTCTGAAATACCACCATAAGTATTTTTTCTTCTATCAGCATAAGGTGGTGATGTAATAATCAAATCCACACTATTGTTTGGCAGTTTCTTTAATTCTTCTTCTGAATATCCGTGTATAATCATAATCAACTCATTTTTTTAAACTCAATAAAATCATTTTCTACACAATCATTTTCCCAAAATTTACAATCAAAATGTTTTGCGATTATTTTAAACGCTTCTGTTTTTATTTCGTTTGGTCTATCAGAAAAAAATGATGAACATTCAGTCAATACGTGACCTTTTCCATAAATTCTATTATGTTTCATAAATGAACAATAAATATTTTGTCCTTTATAATCAAACGAAATATAATCTAAATCACTAATCTTTTTATGAGTTTGTACATTTTCAAACTCTTTTTCAATTATAGATTTTATAGTTTCAAAATCTTGTTTTTCTTTAAATTGTATGTCTGTTGTTGTCATTTTGTTTTTATTTTTTGATTTGAATATAAATTGCACAGATAAATCCAATTGTTGCAACTGGAATTATTCCATAGCTCTTTAGTGCCACTGAAGCTACTATAATCGTCGGATAGGCAAGAACACTTCCTATGCTTGCTGCTTGATTAAAAAACTCTTTCATGTTTTTTTGTTTAAATCTACGAAAAAATTTTTGAATTGTTACGATTTTTTCTTTTTTTTTTTTAGGTTTCGGAAAACATTGAATTGGTGGAGTACAGTTTCTGCAAAATTGAGCTGGGAGCTCAAAATTTCCTCTCATCGCCATTTTTTCCTCCTCAGAAAAGTCAACTCCTGTCTTTATTATGGTTCTGCACTTAGAACAAAGAATGGCACCAAGACCATTGTTAAATTTAATTATGCACTTATCCTCTATTTCTTCTTCCATGTTATTGCTTTTTTGAAATTTCGTATCCTGCGGCCTCAAGAATTTTCATCGACTCTCCTTCGTACCTATTACCTCTACCCTCAAACATAAAATATCTTCTTCTCGCATCATGATCAAAGTGTTTGCTCTGGCCATAGAAAAATCCATTTTTCAATCCATACACAGCAAATATCTGCCCGGAAATGGTGCTATATCTAATATGTCTACCCTTGATATCAAATTCTAAATTTGACGAATATTGATTTTTTAATACATTTCTATTTTTGATAGCCTCACCCTCAATTTGATTGTTCTTAAAAAACATAAAAGAACTAGATATTCCTCCATATTGTCTAAAAAAACCGTCCTTTACAAATATTTTGAAGTTAAAGAAATCACCAATTCTATTTTTCTTGTTAGAAACATAACCTGAATAATCAGATAGCACTTGACCTGAGTCGGGATCGTACTCAAAAAATCTATTATTTGAAAAAATAAACTTACTCATTTTCAAAGACTCTTTTCTATTTTTTCTCCTTCTCTAATGCCTTTTGTGAAAAAACTAAAAAATGCTTCACTGTCCCGGTGATTGAAAAACTTATAGAGTCCATGAAAAAACTCCTTTTTGAAATCTGTTATTGTTTCTATTCTGCCTGATCCTCTCCGGTAGACGATTGTTCTGTTGCCGAAAACCAATTTTATATTTCTATCATTACCACCAATTTCAATCTTATCCATTTCAATATGCTCACCTTCAACAATTGCGTTCCTTAAAAATTTAAATATGAGATAATCAGATACATAAAACAACCTAAAACAGTTAAGAATAGATAAATTCTTTGGTCTT
>CAZSUZ010000050.1:0-5933 GCA_964610165.1 uncultured Gammaproteobacteria bacterium | reverse complement strand
CAAAATGTTTCTTTGATATATATTTTAGTTGCCATTTTCTAATATTTTAATTAATTCTTTTAATTCATTTATAGCCCTTTGAGTTTTATATTTGATAGTATTATCGGTATATGTGGTTTTTATTGTCTTTGGCTCAATTTTAGGCGTTTGGCGTATAATTTTCTCCATTTCTATCCAGTCTGATGATGATATACACACAATCCATTCTTTTTCTTGCATTCCGTCAAAATGAATCGCTAACAATGGTGCATTGTGAGCAACAGATGCATCTATATTAACTTGCTTCCATGCTTTTTTTAGATTAATTTTCTTTATTGTCTTAACCTCCATACTATAATCCATTCCATTTACTATATCTGATTTATGTGTAGACGCTCCACTTGCACCATCTCTAAACGCTTTGAAACCATTGTCTCTTAAGAATTCTGAAAAAATGTTTTCACCTCGATTACCTTTTTTCTTTGCGTTTACCATTTTGTTAAAATCTAGTTTCTCCTAAGTTATTCTCTGGATAAATACTCTCAATCTTAAATTCCTCTTTTTCTTTTTTGGGAAATGGTATGTAGTCAATGTGGTGTTTCTCCATTAAATGTCTCATCATCACCTCCCAAGTCTCATCTATTTCACTTACCTTATTTAGCTCTGTGGTAGACTCCTTTCCTGTCATTATCTTTTGTATAGGTTTGAATAAAAACTTCTTTACACTTTCTGTTGTCCAAGGAATATCTACTTCTGGCTTTAGTACTTTTTTCATATCCAAACCCGCATTGTTCAATGTTTCCGCAACCAAACCAAAACCTTTATGCATTGCTCTATTTTGTAGTGAAGTCCTAACTCCTTTTTCTAACTCCACTTCAATAACTAGCTTTTTTCCATCATTCTTTTCAAGGTAATCAAGCCACACTTTTGTGTTCGAAGGCTTGAAAGCTAATTCTCGTGATGTACCATAGAAAATCATTCTAGTATATATTTATAATCCCCACCCTTTCTACTAATTTCAAACCTATAACCTTGCTTCTTTAGAACATATATTATTCCTGATAACCTACTGATATACCGTCTAAGACACCAATTTCTAGTTACATAGCCGTATTTTATTAAGTGTCTAAGTACTACATTGTATTGTGTCTTTTTCATGTTAGAAAGGAATTTCACTGTCATCAATTTGTTCAGTTTCTGGCATTATGTCTTCCTCGACCTTTTGTACTACCTTATTCTTAAACATTAATCCCTCTCCAATTATTTTAGACTTAATTTTATTTGCTCTCTCTTCTTTTGTTTGTGTTTCCGCCACAAAATGAGTTTTGAGTAACTGGTATGTATCTCCGTCTTTTACAAGTCTTGTTCCTTTTAATGGCACAATTTCTAAATCTAAAACTTTCTTTGTCACTGTTTCCCCAGTCTTTGTTGTAAATGTTTTAGTTACAATCTTTGATTTATCAATCTTGCTTACATCTAACTTAATTATTATTTTTTCCATGATTTTATATTAAATTTTCTAATGTATTATTTACCTCGCTTATAAATTCCTCTGCCTTTTGCTTTGCCTCTGCTATCTGTTCTTCATAATCCGACCTTTTCATAGTGATTACGAAGAATGGTATCTTACTAATTCTGGGGTCATAAAACACAAAGTCTCTTTCCTTTAAGTCGTCATTTACAACAAAGCCCATAATTCCTTGTGGTACATATTCCTCTGGTATCTCTTGAGTTAGGTATGTTTTTATATGCTTTGCACTTGAGAGGCACTTTACCTCAATATCTTTTTCATGAATACCATTATCTTGCTCTACGAGTCCGTCTGGAGAATAGCCTATCCACTTGTTATCTTTACGCTTAACTAGCCCTATAAGAGAGATTTTAGCATTTGTGCGTGTTTTATACTCCTCTATAGCCTCACTCTCTAACCTTATTCCCCTATCCATTGCACTCTCTTCTTGATTTGATTCTGTTGATAATCGTTCTGCTAGAATTTCATATAGATATGTTTCTCTTACCTTTGGTGTGCCTATTACGCTTTTAAGTCCTGTACCTGTAAGCACTCCTTGTCTTTCTTTGTGCCATTCTTCCGACCTTTGCTCTACATCAATTAATTTTATGTTATTTTTCATCATTGTATTTTTGTAGATTAACCTCGTAAGCTAATTTTATATCAGGATTATCTCTTTCTGATTGTAGTAATTCAAGCCATAACTTTCTTACTTCTTGCTTTGATTTTGTATTTTCAAACTGCTCAAGAATGTCCATTACTTTTATTGTTTCAATTTGTGCATGAAGTCTATCTGCATAAGCTATGAAGTCTTTTCGGTTTAAGTCCTTTCCGAATATTCTGCCGAATTTTTCCGCTGCGTCTTTTATAGCATAACTTTCTGCTGACGGTGTTCCTATTTGTATTGCACTTGAGTTCATCTTTTCAAAGTTTGTAGCTCCTTGTCCCTTTTGAACTTGTATTGGCATTGCTCCAACTCCGTCTTGAAAATCCATGTCACCAGTTACTGGATTTTGAACATAAAGCCTAACAGTTACAACCACGCTGTTTGCAATAAGTTGTACAGACTTTATCTCAACACTCCACTTTGAAAAAATCATTGTTAATAAATATTCAACTCGTTCAATAGGTAAATACTTTAGATTTTTAACAAAGGGATGTGTCTTTACCCATTCTGGCTTTGGCTCACTATTTAGAATTATATTTAACTTGTTTTGTTTTACTATTTCAATCTTGTCATCATATAATTCTTGTAATGTTGGAACAATGTTTTTTGATTTTATAGTTAGTGATTTTGTTTTTGCCATTTTATTGTAAATTATGTTCTAGTAATTCTTCATCTTTAGGGTTACAGTGAGGGCATCTTTTAGTGACTGTGTTATCTGGCTCGTACTCAAATACTAGATACCCAGTGTCTTCACATCGTATGCACTCCATGTTTTCTAGTTCCATATAAGTACCATTATTGCTATAGCTGATAAAATAAATAATTCTTGTAGTTGTCTTCTTGTCTCCTTTTCTTTATTTAATTTCCAGTGTGATTTGTACATATTAGTTTATTATTAGGTTACTATTTAATAATTCCTGTGTCTCAATTCTCAATCTTTCTTTTACATCTAACAATCTATAGTATGCTTTTTTTCTTCTTACTTTTGCACTATCCTCGGCTTTAGAAGCGTTTATGCTTTCTTCTATGGC
Source organism: uncultured Gammaproteobacteria bacterium (assembly GCA_964610165.1). Taxonomy (GTDB): domain Bacteria; phylum Patescibacteriota; class Microgenomatia; order UBA1406; family GWC2-37-13; genus MFZZ01. Next base: position 2,746 of record CAZSUZ010000050.1, on the reverse strand, counting down.
TTCGGCATATTCTTTTAATATTTCTTTCATATATTTGTCCTTTGCTTACTACACCCCAGTTGCAAGTGATGTAGTAAGCAGAGGATACAACTGGCTAATAATTTCGACTGCACATAAGACCATTTAATTTAGATTTGGCGTAAGTTTGAGGAAAGACTATGTCTCACTCTTGCTCCGATAATCAATTTCAATAACCTTATGTAACTATAGTATAGCAAGATAGTAACTCCACTGCAAATGATACCTGTGGATAACTTTAATATATTTTCTCTAAAATAGATTCTACTAATTTTTCTTGTAAATATGTAAAAGATTCTTCTGATTCTTTGGTTAAAGAAATACCAGCTCTTTGTAAGACATAATGAGTTAAATGTAAACATTCGTGTACAACAGTCCCAACTGTGTCAATCCAATTATCACAATGTGAAATTAACATAATATATCCTTTAGGTAATTCTGTGTATAAAAGACCATTACCCATTTCATAATCATCTTGGTATTTATCTTTATTTTCTAGTATATGTTTTTGAGTAGCTAAAGAATTTTTTGTATTATGTTTTTTTAATTCCTTTACTGCATCTGAAATTTGACCATTGCAAACTACAATACAGTCTTGGGAGTATGGTTCTACATTCAAAATAAATACTATTTTTTTACCTATTTTCATTTTCTATTTTACTGGTTTGCCATCTTTAGTAACTTCTATTTCTTTATTTGCATAATAAGTATTTACACCATTTACATTAATTAATCTTTTATATGGTGGTTTACATTTATCACAAAAGTAACTAATAAAAGCAAGTAGATTTTCAAATTTACGACCATGAATAGTAGAAATAACACTTTCTACATAATTAATGTATCCATCTTTAATTTGACATTTACAAATTTCACACTTAATTACTGGCTTTTCTTTTATTTTTTTATTTTTCATAATTAATTACTATCACTCATATTATAAATACAAATCAATTAAATATTGTATAAGTTTATTACTACTTATTTTAAGTCTTTTAGATTTTACTTTTACTTTCTTTATCTGTTCTTTTGTTAGTTTTAGTTTCATTTTGTTTAATTAACCAATATAGTTTCCAATAACTACCCATAGCTTCGCATTCTTTCTTAATTTCTTCAAGTGCGTCATCATCTTTTGATAAAAATGGGTTTTTATTTATCTGTATTGCTAATAATCTAGGCGTGGTTGGCTTAAAATTAGTCCTGGAGCGTTCTTTATTGATACCCTCGACTAATTCCTTAATTAACTGGTCTCGCCTGTTTATATAAGGTGATTTCTTAATAGAAAACCCAGTCATTGAAAACAAAGAAGCAGTATTAGTTATTTTGTTAATTTTCTGGTGTAATTCTTGGTCTGAATACATGTTATTTTTTATTCTCTACTTTCTTTATGTTACAAAACTTACTTAAATCAATGTACTAGCTACTAACACCATTATTAAACCTATAATATTTATTGTCATATAATTTTATAATTGTTTAATAAATTTTTCAGTTCGATTAATTGTCTTTCAGTTATCTTGAAAACTGATGTATAATCTTGGTCTAGTTCAAACATAGTCTCTGCAGTTATTACTATTTGATAGTTATCATCAACGAGTTTATCGTTGATGAATTTTTTTATTCTATTTATCTCAACCATATAATTTTATTTAGTAAATAATAACATTAAGTTATCTTTATTAGCGTTGATAAAAGCTTGGGCGTCTTCTTTTGACTTGAAATATGGAAGTGTGATGTTATCGTGAGTATATCTATACCATTCTTTAATAGACATGTTTATATAATTGTAAAAAACACTCCACTTTTGTTGTATTAAATCTTTCCAATCAGGTTCAAAAGGTGCATTCTCACCTGCCCACTTCCAACAAGCTACTATAGCTTTTTGTTTATCTCTGGCTAATTCTGCATCTTCTTTGGTTTTATATACGCCCCAAGAAACTTCTAACGCATAACCAGAATGATTACGATAAAAATCATCACAAATAGACCCTCCAATACCAAAAGAATAGTATTTTTCTCCCTCCTTAGGAAAAAAATATCTACCTTTCACCTCATCTTTCAATATATCAGGATTTTCTTTTATAACTCTTCTTAATTCTTCTGCACTTACTTCTATATTATTTATTTTAATTGTTTTCATGGTTATTATTTAAAGTTATAATAACATCCCTCGCACTGTTTTGGTAACCAACCTGCTTTAATTCTTGTCGAGCAAGTTACACATCTTTTAATAGAGAAATCACATTTTTGGTTTACACAAACAAGACAAGTCTCTTTTTCTCCAGTTTCTTCATTATAAAGTCCACTTTCAACACTTTCTAATTTATGTCCACAATATTTACAATATTTTTTCATGGTTATTTTATTCCTATTGAATAATTAAATAATGTTTCAGTCTTGTATAATCCGTTCATTACGCCTATTTCCTTTTCGCATTTCATATCTAGATACTTTCCAAAAGTTCTTTCAGATGTATCTGCACTAAATTCTCCACCCCAGTCCTTACACTTCTCATTTTCCTCAATAACTGAAACTGGATACTTTTCTTCTACTAATTGAATCCTTGTTTCTGTTGTGGGTGCTTCTTTTTGTATAAGACTATCAACAATAAATCCTATTGTTGCAAAACCAACTATTATTGATACTGATACTATTACTGGTTTGTGTGAGTTGTTCATATTTATTTAATTATTAGGTGTTGTTGTTGACCAATAAGAAGGTTCATATT
>CAZSUZ010000049.1:0-5975 GCA_964610165.1 uncultured Gammaproteobacteria bacterium | reverse complement strand
CGAATTTCTGTATCTTCATCACGAATTTGAATAACAGTTGTTTCATAATCAAATGCATCTGCATTACCCGTTAAAATTTCTCCGTATCCCTTATCTTGGAAGAAAGCTTTTACATCTGAAGCTTTACCAGAAATACCAGAACCATTCAAAACCTTAACTCGAATTTCTTCGCGTTTTACAGAAGGTGTTGGCGTTGGTGTAACTGGTGGAATTGTTGGCTCAAGTACAGGAGTTGGAGTTGGCTGAGTCATGCCTGGAATAGAAATAGATGAAAGTGAAGGCAACTTAAAACCACCCATTTTCATATCTTTCCAATTTACCTGAGAAAGTACATACAGCAAGCCAAATGTAACAATAAACGAAATTACAAATAAAATGGCATTTTTTACAGGAAATTTTTTGTCACTTAAATTTACAGAAGGAACTTGCATTGAAGGTATTGCTGTTGAGGTCTTTCCTAAAAGTGAAAATGATTTATTTTCTTGAGAAAAAATAAATGCACCAATAAGCATGTCATACATGAGGATTGGTAATGGTTTTGTGTCATGTTGTAGCATTTTAAGATAATCGCCGTAAAAGTGAGGAATGATACGAATAAGTGGATTAGTCCATACCCCGACATTTTTTGTAAAAGTATCTTGTCGAATACCATCTGCTTGTTTACCAGAGAGAATTAATCTGTTGAGTTTTATATTTTTAGCCACATATTCGGCAGCTTTTTTTTGAAGTATTCCTTCTACTTTTCCATCTGCAGGAACTGTAGCTTCCCATTTTTCACCTTCTAATAGTCCATACGAATCATAGACATATCCTTGTAATAGATTGTTTTCATAAGAAACATACCAAATAGTTTCCTTTTTATTTTTGCGTAGTGTTTTTTCAAATAATTTATAGTAGGTAAGAGATTCTGGAATAACAGAAGTTACTTTGAGTTCTAATAATTTAAATGGTTGTTCAAATGCCGCAAGAGTTTCTTTTTTAATGCCGAAAAATAATACTTGTTTTTGGCCTTCACTTTCTTGAATAAGATAACTAAAGTCCATAGAATCAGCGTCTATATTTTGAGTCTTTGCTTTTTCTTTTAAGAAGGATTCTAAAACTCCGGATGTAACATCTAAAGGTAGCTCTGTTCTAAAAAAAGAAAATGCTTCTACAGGCAAAATGAGTGTTATATCTTTCTCTTTTAGTGGTTGTTCAGGTATTTCTTCAAGAGTTTTTTTTACTGCAGAGTCTATAACATCTATATTTCCTGGCATGCCATTTTGAATTAAATCTACTTCAAATGTTTTACCATAAAAAGATACATCATATTGGCCAAGAAGGCTTTTTTTCAAATGAAGTAGTTTAATTTGGTGGGAATCTAAGTATATATAGAGCATTAGAACTATTATAATAGTATTCAGAAAAAGAAAGCAAGAGGAAGTTTGAACTTAAAATAAGTATTTATTGGAAGCCCTAATCTAATCAGAATCACGAAGAATGGTGCTTAGATAAGTCTACTTTTATGTTATTATGGGTATGAAAAAAGCATATGGAAGATCAAATAGAAGAGATAAAAAGTAAACTCGATATTGTCGAATTTATTTCACAATATGTTGAAGTTAAAAAGTCTGGACGTAATTTTAAGGCATTATGTCCGTTTCATCAGGAAAAGTCTCCTTCTTTTGTCATTTCACCAGATAGACAGATATGGCATTGTTTTGGTACCTGTGGTGAAGGTGGAGATGTCATTAAATTTTTAATGAAGATGGATAACTTAACTTTTATTGAAGCACTTCGTGAACTTGCACAACGTACTGGTGTAAAACTTGAATCAATGCCAACTGGTGATAATGAGTCAAATAAAAAAGATACAGTGTATGCAATGAATAATTGGGCAGCACGATATTATTCTCACATTCTACAAAAATTACCTGTTGGACAAAAGGCAAGAGATTATTTAAAAAATAGAGGAATTAATGAAAAAATAATTAATACGTTTGAGTTAGGTTATGCGCCAGATTCCTGGGATTCACTCATTAAATTTTTAAAGGCAAAAAAATATTCAGAAGAACAAATGCTTTTGGCTGGTTTAGTTGTATCTTCAGCTAAAGGTCACATGTATGATAGATTTCGAAATCGATTAATGTTTCCAATAAAAGACACGAAAGGAAATGTTATAGGTTTTTCTGGCAGGCAATTAGATGACGCAGATAAATCTGCTAAATATATAAATACACCGGAAACGCCTGTGTATCATAAACGTATGAGCTTATTTGGAATTCATTTAGCAAGTGATGCAATTCGAAAAGAAGAAAATGTGTATGTAGTTGAAGGAGAATTTGACATGATTACGCCGTTTCAAAAAGGAATTTCAAATATTGTAGCAATTAAAGGTGCAGCACTTACCAAAGAACAGTTAACGTTATTAAAGCGATATACCAACAAAATAACTCTTGCACTTGATACAGATGAAGCTGGAATAGAAGCAATGAAACGGGGTATTAACGAGGCATTTGAATTTGATTTTGATATTCGCGTGGCTCAATTTACAAAAGGTAAAGATCCAGATGAAGCAGCGACTGCAGATTTTATTACATTTAAAAAAGAACTAGATCAAGCAATTCCACTCTATGACTTTTTATTTCAAATTGTTCTAAAAAAGTATCCAGAAAAAACTTCCTATTCAAAAAAGAAACTAGGTGATGAACTTATTCCATATATCCGCACTATTCAAAATAGCATTATTAAAGCTCATTACACAAAAAAATTAGCAGAACTTTTGGAAATGAAAGAAGAACAAGTTGAACGAATTATTTATTATTCCAAGCGCAATTTAAGATCCAAACTACCAGCAAAAACAGATCAACTCCAAATTCCACGAGAAGAAATGGTACAGAAATATTTATTGAGCATTTTATTTCAATCCGATTCTCCAAAAAAACTTTCTGCACAAATTTTTAGCATTGTGTCGAAAGAAGATTTTTCAATACCAGCGTATCAAAAAATAATAACTGCTTATCAAACATTTTTAGATGAGACAGGGGAACATGATTCGTATACAGATTTTGCTCAGACAATTCCTTCGGAACTAAAATCTGTTGCAGATGAAATTTATTTATATGCATCTGGAGATCACACGTTTGATAAAGAAAAAATTTGGGATATTGTGTTTGAATTATTGGAACATCAATATAGAATGAAGTATGCTACTTCGGAAGATGATGAAGAAGTTATGCTATATAAAAAGAAGTTAGATGCACTTGATAAAAAAGAATTGGAAAAATTATTCAAATCAGTGTAAAATGTACAGCTATGATTAACCGCATGCCAAAAAACGTTAAAGAACTACTTAAACAAGGAACCGATGATGGATTTTTAGTCCAAGACGATATCTTACTTGTATTTTCAGAACCAGAAAAACATGTACAAGAAATAGATGAATTTTTTGAAACTGCTTTTAAAAAAGGAATTGATATTTTTGAAACCATTTCAACACGTGAAGAAACTGAAGCAAATAAAACTGCTGAAGAAATGGAAAAAGAGCTTGAAAAGCTTGTTGGCGGAAAACATGGAGAATCGTTAGATCCTATTAAAAAATACTTAAAAGAAATTGGTCGTACTCCCCTTTTAACTTTTGAACAAGAAATAGATCTTGCAAAGAAAAATGAAAAAGGTGATGAAGATGCCAAAGAAAGACTTATTAAATCTAATCTAAGACTTGTCGTTTCTATTGCTAAAAAATATTTAGGAAGAAGATTATCATTCCTTGATCTTATTCAAGAAGGTAATAAAGGATTAATCCGTGGTGTAGAAAAATATGATTGGCGTCGAGGATTTAAATTTTCAACATATGCAACATGGTGGATTCGACAAGCAATCACCAGAGCAATTGCAGATCAATCACGAACAATTCGTATACCTGTTCACATGGTTGACCAGATTAATCGTTTTTATAAAACACAAAGAAAACTCATGCAACAGCATGGTAAAGATCCAGATATAAGAGATATTGCAAAAGAAATGGAAATTTCAATTGAAGAAGCAGAAAATTTAATGAGAATTTCTCAACAGCCAAAATCATTATCAACACCAGTTGGAGATGATAAAGAAGCAACACTTGAACAATTTATTGCAGATAAATCTAAACCTAATTTATATGATGTTGTTTCTCAAGAATTATTAAAAGATGCAATTGGAGAAGTTCTTGAAACACTTTCACCAAGAGAACAAAAAGTTCTTATTATGCGTTTCGGTTTAGAAGATGGAAAGCCAAAAACACTAGAAGAAGTTGGTAAAGAGTTTAAAGTAACTCGTGAACGTATTCGACAAATTGAAGCTAAAGCTATTCGAAAGTTAAAGCATCCAACTCGTGCACGAAAGTTACGAGACTTTTTGGATTAAAATTCGCTCCCACAATCAATTATTGTTTTAGTCTTGAATAGTTTATTAAACAGGTGTACATTTTAATGCATGCAGAAAGATACTTCTCTTAATCAGAAAATGCTTAATACGTGGGCAATTGCAATTATAGTTTGGAGTGTCTATCGCTATTATTTTAAAACTGATCTTCCTATTTGGATTGATGAATTTATTGCAAAACCAATTGTTTTTTTAGTACCCGTTTATTACTTCATAATAAAGTACGAAAAAGAATCTTTTTTTCAAGCAATTGATTTTAAATTTAAAAAAATAAATGATTGGATATTTGGATTAATTGCAGGGTTATTTATTCTTTTAATGGGTTTAGTTGTAAATTATTTAGAAACTAAAACAATGTTACCTGTATTTTCAACAACCACATTATTTTTTGTAGTTGTTGCATTTGCTTCTAGTTTTTCTGAAGAAATTTTATCTCGTGGATTTGTTTTAAAAAGACTATATGCAGAATCTAAAAATGTGTATTCTTCTGTATTTTTTGCAAGCTTTTTATTTTTTATAATGCATATACCAATCTTGTTTAGTAATCCAGAAATGCGTGGTACGTTGTTACTACAAGTAATGGTTACAGACTTTCTTTTAAGTTTTGGAGTATCGCTTGCTTATTTACAAAAGAAGAATGTAATTGTGGCAATTTTAATTCACGCTTTTTATAATCTGGCAATTTATTTGATGTTATAAATCCAGAATATGTCTTCATTATTAAAAGAAATTTTTTCTACTTTATCTTCGGTAATGCCAGCACTCTCAAAATCATGAGGATATCCTACGTATACAACGTTTTTTTCTTCAGTTGGTTGTTTAAAAGTAAAGGTAAATTTATCGAATTGTTCAACTTGTCCAAATCCATATTCATCCAGTGGTGAAAGTTGTGCTTGTTGTTGATACTTTTCTGGTGGAAATTGTAAATAAAACAATGTGTAAATATATGGTTGTCCTAATTCTTTTGTAATATAAAATTGTTTTGTTGAGTCATAATTTTTTTTAATATATTCGTTTAATTCTTTATATCCAGCTTGCCAGGCATACATAACTATTTTCTTTTTTGGATAATGATTAAAATAAAAATCCCAAGAATAAACGGTAAAGAACATATATCCAGTAAGTAATATAAATCCTACTCCCCACTTAAAATGTGTTTTTTTGAATGAAGTAATAAGATGAAATCCACCATAGGCGGCAAGAAGTAAGATTGGAATTATCATAACAAATGCACGTGTTAACGAATATTCTTGCCAAGATAATGAAGCAGAAAGTGGTGCAACTAAAAGTAAAGTAAGAATTAAAAAACGTGATTTTTCATTATTTTTGAAGAGAAAATAAATCCCAGAAAGGAATAAAAGAAAAGTAACTGGTGTTATTGGAGAAATACCTTTAAACCCAAATCTATCATTATCATCACCATTGATAACTAAAAATTCTGGCGAAAAATAAGTTAAATATCTTTGAGAAATTTCAATAATACTTTGTGTTCCTTTATTATGCAAAATTCTATTATCATGTTCCCGTCTTGCTTCTTCTATTCCTAATGTAAATCCTGGATTATTTATAAAAAG
>CAZSUZ010000048.1:0-5987 GCA_964610165.1 uncultured Gammaproteobacteria bacterium | reverse complement strand
ATTGAAACATAATTACAAAACCAATAATGACTGTAATTAATACTAAAATCATATAGGAGATATTACGAAATACTTTCCAGATCGGTGCTAGAGGTTGTAATGCGTAAAACCCCACACCTTGTGCATAAGTTTGGGGAACAAAACCTGCCTTATTTAAGCCTTCATATGCCCAAATTACGCCAGAAGCAGGTGGATTGGCGTAAGGTGCTACCATAATATTAGTTACTTTACCCATTAAACTTGTATCAAAGTTATTAAGGGAATTTTCAGGATTATTATTGCAAAATTCTCCGACCATATAACAAAAAGATGATTTGAATGTCCACATTTGGACCTGTCCTAATTCAGTTTCTTGCAGTTTAGGATCATTTACCTTAGCATACATTTCTGTTCTCTTTTGATTTAATAAATCATCATTAATGATGATTCTATCTTTAGAGATAAAATAAGAAAAAAGATATATGATAGTTATTAAAATTGATACAATGAATACACCATTTCGTATTAACTTTAAATACTTCTCAATTTTATTAAAAGCAGTTTTAAACATGTCTATAGATTATTCTAACTAATTATCCAAACTAAAGTCAATGAAAGTAATGTGTATTTTTAAATGAAATTTTTTATTATTCCACCTCTACCCTAGGTGGAAGTGTAACCGTGTCAAGTGTGCGGTATTCAATCTTATATAAATCCTGATTTATATTTAAATCTGTAAAGAAACGATTTACAGTTTGTACGGCTGCATTTTGATCACCTTGATAATAAATAAGGAATGTGCCGCTTCTACTTTTATATTCAACTGTTATATCTTCAAATTTAATTGGATACAGTAATTCATTACGAATTTCTGGTGCTAGAGTTGGAACTATGTAGTTAATAACTACAGGAGTAATCGTTGGAAGCGGTGAAGGAGTTGTGGTTACAAGTAAATTATCATCTTGGCCTATATTCATTCTTACTCTATTAATCATTACATACAGAAAAATGATTAACAGCACAATACCACCAATAATTAATATATATTTTTTATTATTCATATCTATAAAGTACATTGGTGAATTATAAATTCACAATACGTACGATTTCCTAAATGTTGAAATGGAGTTTTACATTCTCCAAAGTATCTTTTGCCCGCTTGAAAAATAGCATTCTGATCCCAATTTCTATTACCTGCTTGTGTTCCACTATCTTGTTTAAGTTTTTTTGCTGCTGCAAAAGTGCTATCTCGTAAATTACATACATTAGATTGATGATTTGCTCCGTCATATTGATTTACTGCATTGCCGTATGAACCCCATGCATTTGGGCAAGAATTTAAACATTTTCCATTCCAACAGCAGCGATTACAAGATGTTGACCCTCGTTCATCTGTTCCAATTGTCATTTGCATATGTCCTGCAGCAGAACAAGAATTCCAAGGGCAATTAGGAATTTTTTGTCCTGGTTGAATATATTGGTTTATTTGTTCAGGTGTGTATTTAAATACAGATGTGTATTCCATATATGAAATTGCTTCAATAACACAGGTAGGTACTGCAACTTTTTGTCCGACATAATCATAAAAAGTTTGTAAAGCTGTAAATGTTTGGTCTACCGGTTTTCCTTGAGGTGTTTGGGAAGGAATACCATTTGTTGGAAAGGGTGTCAATGAATTCAGTGGTGTAGGAATTGCTGAAGGATTTGTGACAGGATTATTAGTTGAATTACTAGGAGCATCGGTCGATTTTTTTGGTGGTTTAAAAAAAATATCTAAAAAATCTTCAAAAATTTCTGCAGAATTTTTTTGTGCACCTTGTGTACCACCATCTAAACTTCTTGTTGGTGTTGTTATATCAGATTGAGCATAAACAGTTACGTTTAAAAAAATAAATATACCTATAAGTAATACAGAAAAAAAATATTTCATAGAGTGGACATTTCCATAATATTAAATTTTTCCTCAGGAATAGCCGAAAACTGGGCATTTATAAATGAATTAAAGTTATTTCTTGACTCTGCGATAGGATCTAAAATAATAACGTCATATTGGAATGTTTCATAGTTATATGTAATAGTAAATCCATTTCCATTAAATGGTGAAAGTTTATATAACTCTGTATTTTGATCAATTTCAGCTTGTTCTTCTGTTGTAAATTCTGGTTCAACATATCCCGTAAAATCTCCAGTTACTTCTGGAGTTGGAGCTTGACCATTGGGAATAATAGTATTGTTATTATTTGTATTACGATTCAGTGTTAATAGAAGAATAGCTATAAGTAATATAAATACAAATAGCACCAAGGTAATAATGATTATTTTTTTATTTTTTAAGATTGTATCTGGGTCCATATTATTTTCTTCTAACTGCAGCTGCAAATTTAACAACTTGTAAATCTTTTATAAATCTGTAATTTAGTGGCCTGGTATTTCGATCACCAAATGTAGAATCTAAACCGTAGACATCATATTCATTCCCATTTTTTACAATATCAGTAATTACAAAAAAATGACCTACTGTGTTACTACCTAGTGTAAAATCACCACCAGCTAAGATCCACGAACCTGATTTTACAAAAGGCATTAAATTATCTGCAACTTCTTGTGATGTTCCTCTTTGAAAACCAGGGACTATTTCAGTTCGAAAACCTTCAGCATTTAATGCAAATATAGCACCCTGAAGAGTACTTCCAGCACAACTTGCATATCTAGTTTCACCATATTTAGAACCATAATATTTTGAAATAATGCTTGGAGGTGTTGCATTAGGATCAGCAAGATTTGCAACAATATTTGATACAGCAGAAGGACCACAACCTGCATAACAAATACTACAACCATCGGGCATCATGACACTTTTATAATCACACTGTCGGTTCATAATGTAGCTACCTGGAACAGGAGTTGCAACAGGTGATAAGTTAGGTGTTGTTTGGTTTGGGAATTGAGTAGCACCAGATGGTTGTGGTGTTAATGTATTATTAGATCCGGAGTTATTTGTCGGATTTGAATTAGAACCATCATATTTTGGTGGTTTAAAAAAAATATCTAAAAAATCTTCAAAAATTTCATTTGAAGTTTTTTTATTATCTCCCGGATTAACGCCATTGCCTTCTCCATCAATCATATATGGCCTATCTGGATTTTCCAGAGGATCAGGTTGAGCCAAAATTAAATTGGGGCTTAGGAATAGTGAAAAAAGAGTGATTGTGAATATAACTAATAGTTTCATGTTGACTTTTATAAAATACTTTCACATAATGAATACATGTCGAACATGTTTGATTTTATACGAAAAAAGTCCCCTAATGCAAATCCAAATGGAGATGTATCAACAAATACAAATAATCAAGTAAGTTCTGTGAGTGATACGCAGCAGACAATATCACCACCAGTAACTCAGTCATATAATGGTATTGGAAACCCACCAAGTGGTCAGTCTTATAACGGAATTGGTACTCCAGCAAATGGCCAGTCATACAATGGTATTGGAAATCCTTCACAAGGGAATTCTTACAATGGCATTGGCTCAACACCTTCAGGACAAGATCCATATAATGGTGTTGGTTCGGCAAAACCAGTTTTAAATGATACACCTAAAGAAAAAAATGAGTGGCAAGGATTAGATGCGACAAAAAAAGATTCTAATCAAAATATAAATATGGATCAAAATAAATCATCTGATCAAAAATCAAATAATCAAAACTTAGATCAGAATAAACAATCTATGAATAATAATCAAAATTTACAAAAGGATTTAAATAATAAAAATCAAGATCCAAAGAATGTAGACAATAAAAACAATTCTAGTGCTCCAAAAGGTGATGCTCTCAAATCAAATATTAACGATAAAAAACGAAATGATCTAGATATTATGACTCACCTTACACAAAGATCAAATAAAGTATTTTTAGAAGCAAATAATAAAGCTAAAGAATTAAAAAATATATATGTAGATAGTGAACATTTATTACATGGATTACTTTCAGATGGAGAAATATACAATGCATTTGTAGAACTAAAAATTCAGCCACAATTGATTGATCAGGAATTAGAAAAAGTATATAAAAAAGAAACAAGCAATACTCCTCCACAAATTGCACCACGTGTAAAACAAATAATAAGTAATTCACTTATTATTGCTCGCAAAATGGGGTATGAGTTTATTTCACCAGAACATTTATTACTTGCAATGTTTGATGAAGGTGAAGGATTAGGCGCCCGCATTTTAGTAAAGCTTGGCTTGAAGAAAGAAGATTTAAATAAAAAAGTAACAGGTAAAAAAGAAGGACTTGCTGAAAAAGAAGGAAAAACTGCCCAAAAAGCAAAATCCGCATTAGAACAATACACTATTGACTTAACAGCAAGAGCTGCAAATGGAGAATTAGACCCAGTTGTAGAACGATCTGATGTTATAGAACGTGTTGTCCATATTCTTTCAAGAAGAATTAAAAATAATCCTGCACTTATTGGTGAACCTGGTGTTGGTAAAACTGCTGTTGTAGAAGGACTCGCAGAACGTATTGTTGCAAAACAAGTTCCAGAAAGTCTTTTAAATAAAAGAATACTCCAATTGGATTTAGCTGGTGTCGTTGCTGGAGCTTCTCATAGAGGAGAATTTGAAGAAAGAATGAAAAATATTGTTGATGAACTTAAAGGTGCAAAAGGCGAAATTATTATGTTTATTGATGAAATGCACATGATGATGGGAGCAGGCGGAGGAGATGGCACAATTGATGCTTCAAACTTTATAAAACCTGCACTTGCTCGAGGAGAAGTTCAGTTTATTGGTGCAACAACAATTACTGAGTATAGAAAATATATCGAAAAAGATGCCGCTCTTGAAAGAAGATTTCAAACAGTAGTTGTTCCTGAACCTTCACAAGAAGCAGCAATTAAAATGTTAAAGGCTGCAAAAGATAAATACGAAGCATTTCATAAAGTAAAAATTCCAGAAGAAACAATTGAACTTGCTGTAAAACTCTCAAAAAGATATATCGGAGATCGTTTCCTTCCAGATAAGGCATTCGATCTTATGGATGAAGCAGCAGCAGCAGTTAGATTACCATTAATTTCATTACCAGAAGAAATTCAATCATTAGAAACACGCATTGCGCAAATTCAACAAGAAGTTGATGAAGCAGAAAAAGGTGGAGAAAAAGTGAAAGCAAGAATTGGCCGTTCAAAAATTGATGATGTAAAAGCAACACTTAAATCTAAGCAAGATGAATATAACATGAAGAAAGCTAGTACAACTACAGAAGTAACAGATGAAATTGTTAAAGATATAGTTGCAAAACGAACTGGAATTCCTGTTTCCAGAATTTCTTCAACAGAAGGAGATAAATTAGTTAATTTGGAAGATATCATTCATAAACGAATGATTGATCAAGAAAATGCAGTTAAGTCTGTTTCCCAAGCTATTAGAAGAGGACGAGCAGGATTAAAGTCAACAAATAGACCAATTGGAAGTTTTGTATTCCTTGGACCAACAGGTGTAGGTAAAACTGAACTTGCAAAGACTGTTTCAGAAGTATTATTTGATGAAGATGACGCAGTAATCCGCTTTGACATGACAGAATATATGGAACGTCATGAAGTTGCAAAACTTCTTGGACCTCCTCCAGGTTATGTTGGATATGAAGAAGGTGGAAAGCTTACAGAAATGGTTCGAAGAAAACCTTACTCTGTTGTGTTATTTGACGAAGTAGAAAAAGCACATCCAGATATCTTCAATATCTTACTTCAAATTTTGGATGATGGGCGTTTAACAGATAATAAGGGACGAACAATTTCATTTAAAAATACAGTTGTTATTTGTACATCAAACATTGGTACAAAACTTATTCAAGAAGAAATGCTCAAGAGTGGTAAAACAGAGGTAAGCGAACCAACCATGATGTCTACTTATGTATTTACTCCAAGAGGTAGAGAATTATTAACTATTGGCAATAAATATTTTGAAAGAGATGGTGGTAATGTTCAAGCATTAAATGCCCAAATGGATG
>CAZSUZ010000047.1:0-6334 GCA_964610165.1 uncultured Gammaproteobacteria bacterium | reverse complement strand
TCATCCCACCCACAGCAAAGCTGATGAGTGGGCTTTCGCTCCCATTTTGTAAAAAAAAAGCAAATGAACACAAGGCTAGAGGCTCACAAAATATTTGAAATTGTTACATTGATTGAAAACCAATCTTTGAGCAATGAAGAAATGATGTCTAAAATTGAAACGGTTGGTAAAAGCGCACCGAAACAAAACAATGACGAGCAACAATACCAAGCGCACGTTCAAGAAAGAGCGAGTGCGGAGTTTGACGAAAGTTCGCTACCATTCTAAAAAACTTTCCTTTCATAAAATTTTGGAAATCAAAAGTAATAGCGAAATATTGCATCACATTAAAACACAAGCAAAATGAACATCTATCAAAAACTACTAACTATCCAAAAACACGTTTTGGGGTTGGAAAAAGACAAAGCTGGGAACAATTATAGATATGTTACTGGCGATAAAGTTATAGGCGTTATCAAGCCTTTAATGAATGAATTGGGACTCTTGCTAAAACAAGAAGTGCTAAGAATTAAAAACACACGTCAGGACTATACAACTCGAAATGGGTCAAAAAGTGAGATTCACTCTAAGGTAATGATGCGGTTCACATGGGTAGACACCGAAACTGGCGATAAAGACGAAAATTTGTTTGGGGCAAACGGTCAAAACGATTGGGACAAAGGTGTAGGTTCTGCACTTACTTATGGTGAGCGTTATTTCCTACTAAAGTATTTCCACATTGCAACCGATGAAGATGATATTGACAATCCAGACCGTGTTACTGCGCCCGAAGTACCCAAACAAGAAGCTAAAAAACCATACTTAGAACGTGGTACACCACAATTTTTATCGGTTACTAATGCCATCCTAAAAGGTAGCGTTCCAAACATTGAAATGGTGAAAAAGAAGTACGAACTTTTAGAGCCTATTGAAAACGAACTCGAAGCGTTAATCAAAAAAACTTTGAACCAATGAGAAAATTAGTGTCAAGTTTTTTTTGTAATGTAAACCATTTTATATATATTTGCTTTGCTTATCACAGATTTTATGATATATATTACCAATAATAAAATATTCCGAGTGCAGTTGCAACTTTCCTAATGGAATCTGTTGATAAGCCTTCTGCGCTCGATTCTTTAATTATGGAAAATCACTGGAGTAGTAAGCCTATAACGTATATTATAGATAATAATGGATGTTATAATTGTAATTCTCATAAAATAGACGGCGGGTATCCAAGAAAAAAAGTAAATGGCAAAACAGTTAAGATTAGTAGACTTATTTATTCAAAATACTATCTTAATGGAGGTGAAATACCAAAAGGTTTTGTAATAATGCACAAATGCGATAATACTATATGTATAAATCCAGAACATCTAAAAATAGGTACTCAAAAAGAGAATATTGCAGATATGTTCTTAAAAGGTAGGGCGAATAAAGCGACAGGGGAAAATCACGGACATAGTAAAATTACCGACAAACAAACTGTTGAAATATATTATTCAAATAAGCCACAAAAAGACATAGCTAAACAATATGGTATAAGCATATCAAATGTAAGCTTAATTAAATTAAAAAAACAAAGAACAAGAATAACTAAAAACTTATGAGAAGTTTATATCACATTGAGCAAGAACTAAACGAGATAAACGAAACATTAATAAATTCGGGTGGTGAATTAACACCCGAACTTGAGCAACGTTTAGCAATCACACAAGAAGAACTCACACAAAAAGCTACTAACTACGGTTTTGTTATCATGCAAAACCAATCCGAAGTTGATATTATTGATGCCGAAATTAAACGATTGACGGCTATCAAAAACAATCTTGAATCAACAAACGATAAACTAAAAGAGGCAGTATCATTTGCCATGCAATCGTATGGAATTTTTGAAGTAAAAACACCGACACTTAAACTTTCATTTAGACAATCAGAATCGGTGCAAATTGAGAACGAAAGTTTGCTAGACGGAAAATACTTCAACTATAAACCAACCGTTGATAAAACAGCCATAAAAAACGATATTAAAAGCGGTTTGGTGGTTAATGGTGCGAGTATCGTTAAAAAACAAAACTTACAAGTTAAGTAACTACATTGAAAAACTAAAAGCAAAGCTATGACACCAGAACAAAAACAATCAATTAGCAACTCTTTTGCCCGTAGCGTACTATTTTTACAATTAGCCAATATCGAATTTAAAGCCTATAAAGGGCAATATCCGATACCGCAACTAAACAATATACTAGGCAAAGGAATAAACGGTCTAAACGGTACTTTAAACGAGTTGAAACGAATCGGTATAAATGCAGAACGAATAGACGAGCATTTTGACGAAAACAGACTTATGGCAATGTCATCAATCATTCAGTTTTTAACGAATTGTACAACGGAGCAACTCGAAACAATCGAATCAGAATTTGAACAATCTAAACAAGAAAAAGCATGAATAGGGATATAGTAATAAAAACAGATGTTCACTCTAAATTTCTTAGGACAGAAGCAGTATGCAAGGCTATTGAGTATGAGGATAGTCAATTGAAAAACAGAAAAAGTGGCCCATTAAATGGGATTGTTCATATAAAATATGGGACTAAAAGTAGATTCGATTTTTTGATATACCACACAAAAACATCTATTGTAGTTTCAGTAGAATTTATAAAATAATATATGTTATGACCGAATCAAAAATAATGGTAGCCGTTTTACAAGAATTAGAACGAGCCGAAACAATCCACCAGAACTTTCCAACAAACGAGTTTGAAGCATTAGCGGTATGGCACGAAGAAGTTGGCAAAGTTACCAAAGCACTACTAGACGCTAAACACAAAGGTACTAGCCGTGAAGACATCAAAACCGAAGCAATACAAGCCATCGCAATGGGGTTTAGATTCCTTAAAAATCTTCGTGAAGCTGAATATGCTACTGAAATAAAAAAGTGTGAGCATTTATTCATGCCATCTGGTCTAAACCAAGAACACTGTGAACTACCCACCCACGGCAGAGCCGATGGGTTGGGCTTCAAGGGTCAGCACTTCAACCATCGTTGACAGTTCGCCTTGATTTTTCCTATCCATTCCAGGTGAACTACCCACCCACAGCAAAGCTGATGGGTTGGGCTTTCGCTCCCATTTTGTAAATTTATTTTGTGTAATTATTTTGTAATTACGAAAGTATAGTTATCTTCGCACTATCAATTTAAAAACATTAAAACATAAGCAAAATGTACCGAAAAATTAACTACTCCGACCACTTAGAAAAGAAAGTAGGAGAAAAATTGAGCAAAAAAAATAACGTTTTGCGGCTTGGCGAGGTTGTGGACTTTGAAAAACTATCGCTGAAATTTATTACTAACGTTAAATAGAATTACAAATGAATAACACAGAACAAAAGCCACAATCTTGCCAAACCGATGTTAGTGGCTGTATTTTAGGCTTACCTGAAATTGGAAAAACTTATAACTGCTTTGATGATGGAAAAATTAGAGAAAGTAGAATGTATCAAGTTACAATAAATGAAATAATCCCATTTGAAAAAGCCGACAAGCAATTATTAGAGTTGTGGGAAAATGAAGGATTATCAAGTTATTGGTTATTTGACAAAACCGATTACTTTATAAAATTCACAAGCAATGAGTTTGTAGATGAGCCAAACGGGGTTTTTGCAAGAACTAAAGATGGTGGTTGGTTTGGTTTAGGTAACTATTGGAATAGTGGTAGATTAGATATTGATAATTCTTTAACCGAGAGTTTGTCAACATAGCCACTAACGTGATGCAGCCTTGCGTTAGTGCGGGCTTAAAATGCACAAATGATTGTTTGACAACTAAAATTTAATAAAATGGCACAAAATATTGATAAACCACAGAACCCCGCATTACGCAAGACTGCTGTTATAAGCAGTTGCGATTGTTTAGTGGGATTTCTTAGCGGAGAAAAAGTAAACAAATCTACTATTGATTATGAAGTAGAAAGGATTGTAAACATTCAGCCAACTTTCAAAAAGTATGGCTTATTGAATGGTGAACCACAAACTAAAAGTCAAATAGTAGATGGTAGAAAAGGATATTTAAGCCGATTTGCTTACTGCCCTTATTGTGGCGAAAAAATAAATTGGAAGCAGGTTCTTAGCAATTGCTTATAACGGTTGGGTGTATATGTAGTGGTGGATAAAGAGCTGAAATGTTTGATTAACCAAAAAACTATATAGAAAGCACAACTATTGAAATTACAGATGAGAACCACCATTACATATACACCTTGTTATATGCAGTGCGGATTAAAAGAATTATTAAAACTTAAATAGAAATAAAATGAAAGAAACAACAGAAAATGAAAATCAAGAAATGGAACAAGAATTTGTTCTATGGGGAGAAAGAGAAAAGAAAGAAAAAATTAGTGTTCTTATAGGATTAAGTCGTTCACCAGATTTTAAACCAATATCTGATATGGAAGTTGGTGAGTATGAATATTGGTTGAGAACTAATGAAGATTTATTTGAAACAATACCAAGATTGGCGTTAGAATTATCTAATTTTTTAAACAGAAAGAAATTTGGTTCGGAAGAAATTACATATCTTGATTTTCAACAATTCGGGTTTAAAGTTGAACATTATGATGAGGATTGGTGTAAATTTATTAAAAGAACAAATGATGGTGAAATAAGTGGTAAATTTTACTTTAAAGACGGTGTTTCTTTCAAGAAAAATCATCTGATGATTGCTAACTGGATTAATAATGAAGGAGAAAACTGCTTCAATGGAATAATACATTCTAAGAAATTTTTATTTGAAGTTTTAATATCATTAGGTTGTATGACAGAACAAGAAGTTTTTGGATTAGCACGAAACTTTTGATTGTAACAGAAACGTAGCATTGCATATAACGATTTCGGGCTTGGCGTTAGTGCCACCTTGCTCGAACTTTCAAATTAGGCACAAACTATCTGGTGGATAATATGTTTGGGTTTGTCAAATTAATTATTTATATTTGTACCAAACTTAATGATAATGATAGATAAAAAAATTTGTTCACGTTGTAAGGAAAAAAAACAAATATCAGAATACTATTTTAGTAAAGGTAGGTATTCATCAGCTTGTAAATCTTGCAAATCGGATATGTATAAAGATTGGGAAAAACGAAATCCTGAAAAAAGGAAAGAGATACACGAAAGGCATTATGAAAAAACAGCAAGGTGGCACGTTTTGAAATATAAATATGGGATAACTAAAGAAGATTATGAAAAAATGTTATTGTCGCAAAATGGCAAATGTGCTATTTGCGGAACAACCAATTCACGACATAACAAAAGTAATAATCTATTGGTTGACCATTGCCATGATAGCCTAAAAGTAAGAGGCTTGCTTTGTAATAGGTGTAACACAACATTAGGGTTAGTAAATGACAATATTGATATACTATCAAAAATGATAAAGTATTTAAAATAAAAAAACTTCCGAATGGCATTACGCCAAACCCGTGTTATAGGATAGTTTTATTTTTTTTGTGGGTTGGCTTAAACAAATTTAAAAATGAATAATACACATTTATCAAGAAGAGTTGATTCTGCAAGGTCGGATATTGACAATGTTATTTCCGAATTAATTTATGAAATAGAGGAACTTGAAGCGGAAAAAGATAAAATGCAGGATGAAATAGATAGTCTGAACGAAACTATTGAAAAAATGTCTGAACACATTAGTAATCTCGAAGGTGCGTAAGGGAAAAATAAAATTTCCTATAACGTTAAAACGCTTGGCGAAGGTGGCGATTTTAACCACAAAAGCCGATGCGGAGAACGAATGATGAATTTAGCAGTAAATGTCAAGCGGAGTAATGCACCGCCACTTTTGCCAAGCGTGTGTTGGCAGCAGTGTTTTTGTCGAACTAATAATTTTTAAACAAATGGAAGATATAATTTTCGTAAAAAGAACAAACAAAACAGGTAATTGTAGAACTTACAACAACCCTGTAATTAAGTTGGAATACCCAACTGGAAGATTTTTAATAAGTCAAAAGTTAGCAGATATTTTAAATGTTGATAATGACAATGGTTTAATGTTTGGCTTTAATCAAAAAGCAAAAACAGGCTTTGTCATAAAAGATGATGAGCCTGATGCCTTTATATTAAGGCGTAAAGACAAACATTCATTGCGTTTCACTTCCAAAGATTTACAAGGTTTCTTTCTTGATACTTTTGAATTGCTTGAAAGCGGAAAGTCAACATTTTATTTTAACGTGTCAATCCAGCCCAATGAAAAAGGTCTTTACGCTATTACGTGGGATGTCTAACATTGCTGCCAACGTTCCGAGTATTGCCGCAGTAGCGGAAATAGAATTACAAAACTTCAAATTAA
>CAZSUZ010000046.1:0-6592 GCA_964610165.1 uncultured Gammaproteobacteria bacterium | reverse complement strand
TGGCAGTAGCTATTGAAGATGCTGGGTTTGAGATAAGGGATATGATTGAATGGATATATGGGTCAGGATTTCCGAAAAGTTTGAATGTCGGTAAGGCGATTGATAAATTGCAGGGGAATGAGAGGGAAGTGATTGGAAAAAATACTAATTATAGACCAATATCAGGGAAAAAAGGATATCTAGGCGAAAGTAATTTTAGACAAACAGACGGAATGAGTGTATCTACCAAAGGCTCTTCCGAATTTGAAGGTTGGGGAACTGCTCTTAAACCAAGTCACGAGCCAATCGTATGGGCTACTAAAAGCTTGACAAACACAAACCAATTTGCTATACTTAAAGATATAAATAACAATCTTATATCAACAATATGGCAATCACTAGAAAACTTACAAAAGCAGGATACATCCAAATTACAGGAGACGGTCTTAATACACTTGAACACCGCCTTGTTATGGCAGAACATCTTGGCAGAGCTCTTGAAAAACGAGAGCAAGTTCACCACATCAACGGTATCAAAGATGACAACAGAATTGAAAAGCTTGAACTCCTTACTATTGAAGAACACGCAAGACGACACGGATGGAAAATCCCAGACTTATCAAAATGGAACACAAGAGTCCCAAGTAAATGGGTTAGACTTACTTGTAAGCATTGTGGAAAATTGTTTGGCAGGAGAAAAAAAGAGCATAACAGACATCCAGACGCTTATTGCTCAAGGACTTGCTACTTACAAGCAAAGCAGAACTGGTATGAATGTAAAGAATGTGGAACAAGATTTACTTCCAATAATCCTCAACGCAAATTCTGTTCTAATAAATGTTCTAACAGATATAACAACCGAGTTAAATCAAAACGAGTTAAGCACATTTGTAAATTTTGCGGAAAAGAGTTTGAAACAATATCTTGCCGAACCCCAAAGTATTGCGGACGAGAATGTATGGCAAGAGCATATAAAAAAAGCACTTCCAAATCATAGCCCTATCTGTATGGCACGAAAACCTTTAGCAGAAAAGACAGTTGCAGAAAATGTCTTAAAGTATGGAACAGGTGGAATAAATATAGATGAGAGCAGGGTTGATTATAATGGAGAAAAACCTAGTGGATGGTTTGAGGAAACCGAAAGAAAAAATCCTGGCTTCAAATTAACACCAGGACAGAACAATAAAATCACAAGCACTCCTGGAACTGGTCGCTTCCCTGCTAATTTGCTCCACGACAATAGTGAAGAAGTAAGAGAGTGTTTTCCTGAGACAAATGCAAGTAAGTCAGCAAATAGAGGGTTACAGCATAGCGGTAGACACGGAGGATTGGCGGACATGGGTGGAAACATTAAAGACGGAACAGATACTATAAGAGGACACGATGACAACGGTGGCAACGCCTCTCGTTTCTTCAAATCAATAATCTATCAAGCAAAGGCAAGTAAGAGTGAAAGGAATATAGGGTGTGAGGGGTTGGAAGAGAAGCTAAGTGGTGGAATGGCTGGAACTGCTGACCAAACACTACTTACTGGAAGTGGAAATATAAGAAACAATATGGCTAAAAACAACCATCCAACAGTTAAACCCATCGCCCTTATGGAATATCTTATCAAAATGATTACTCCTAAAGGTGGAGTAGTATTAGACCCTTTCGCAGGAAGTGGTAGCACTTTGGTCGCAGCCAAGAAGAATGGTTTTCAATACATAGGCATAGAACTTACGCCAGAATACATACCTATTATTGAAGCAAGGTTGAGTGCTGTTAAGCAAGAATTGAAATTATTTTAACAAACCTTAATTAAACTTAATAAATATGAAACTTACTTATCTTAAAACTCCACTAAATAAATATACTTTTGCTATAAAGCCAATTAGAGAATGGGTTGAAAATAATTCTAAAGGCAAGGTCCTTAATTTATTTGCTGGTAAAACAAAACTTAATTTAGACGAGTTCAGGGTTGACCAAGACGAAACAATGATTGCAGATTGATATGGAGATGCTTATGATAAAAAAATAATTGAAGAAACATTGCGAGCGGTGTTGCCAGATATAAGTCTTGGAGTTTCAACATCACAATATGGTTTTGGTTATAATGATGCAATTAAGGAAATAAAAAATAAGGCGAAAAAATTATATAATTTAGATTTATAACTATGACTAAACTATTTCCAATTATTCTAATTATTTTAGACTTATGTGCAGCAGGTGTCTATTTATGAAATGGCGACTATAAACATACAATTTACTGAATTGCCGCCGCAGTTTTAACAATCACAGTAACTTTTTAACGATGACTATATCAAAATCGGCAGAGGCGAAAATTAAATACTGGTCGGCTCAATTTAACAAAAAATAAAATAATAAATATGAAGAAGCAAATAAAGAAGGGAAAACTTAAAGTTCCAAAATCAGCAGCAGACCTAACCGAACAACAAAAGAAAATGATTGAAAACATAGTCAAGAAAATCATAAAGGAATATGAGGGGGTTTTGAAATTATTAGGAAAAGAATAATATGGAAGACATTTTAATAAATAAAATTAAAATACTAAACTATGAAAATAGTAATCAACACTACTTCAAGAGGATTTAGTTTATCAAAAGAAGCATATGCATATCTACACAAGAAATGAGATGGTATGGGCTTGGAATTTTATGATGATAGAACTAATCCTAAACTAATAAAATGTGTAGAAAAATTAGGCGATAGAGCTAACGGGGAATACTCCAAATTAAAAATAATAGAAATTCCAGATAATATTGACTGAGAGATTTCTAAGTATTATGGTATTGAATGTGTTGAAGAAAAACATAGAATTTGAAAATAAAATTTAATTATGACAATAAAAGAATTAAAAAATAACTATGGGAGATAGATGAATGTGGCAAGAAGATTGCCCGAAATGTAAATCAAAAAAATCAGTTTCTTGCTATGATGCTCCAAGCTGTATGCAATTTTCAAAAGTATGCCAGAAATGTGGTTGAAAATCCGATGATGAATATTGGGAAATAGATGGGGTTATTTATCTTTGTAATAAAGATACTTTCAAAAAGATTAAAAAAGCATTAAAATTAAAAAATAAATTAAACTTATAAATATGAAAAATAAAACTAAAAAACCTAATACGATACAAATATTTGATAAATTTGTTGATAGAGAATATTATGTCGGCATAATTTAACAAAGATAAATTAAATAAATTATGGAACAATTTCATAATGGTGTTTTAGAAGATATAAGAACACCAGAAGAAAAAAATAAAGATTATAAATTAACAGAACTTTATTTAGCAACTCCAGTAACTTGAACGTCGTGGAATGAATGGAAAAATATTCCAGCTAATAAAAAATTACTGGGCAGTATAGTCATACACGACCAAAATGGTTCGGGGAGTTGTGTTTCGCAGGCTTGTGCCTATGTTATTGCTATTAATAATTATTTAGAGGAAGGTAAATATAAACATTTTTCATCTCGCTGGATTTACCCAAGACGTAGAAATAAACCAGCTGAGGGAATGTATTTTGATGATGCTGCCAAGCTTTTGACAGAATTTGGGGGGATAGAGGAGGTATTAGTACCAAGCGATCATAAGGCAGAAGCAGAAATGAACAGATTAGATGATATATTATTAAGCTATGAAACAATAGGTAAGATCTACGCACCAAAGAATTATATCTGGCTTGATTTAACAATGGATAGTTTTGTTCAAGCATTATCACAAGGTAAACCTGTATTAATGGGAGTTCGTTTTGGAGACAATGAATGGGGTGCAGACGTCCCTACTATTAAATCAGAAATCAAATATGGACACGGGATAGTAGCATTAGGTTTCTTTTATTATGAAGGTAAAAGGTCGATTCTTATTGTTGATTCGTGGGGGGTTACAAATCCTATGAAAGGGTTTAGAATACTCACCGAAGACTGATTTACACAAGATAGAATTATGGCTGGTATTCAATTTGTAGATTTACAAAATAGAGTTTTCGACAATCAAGGCAAGCTGCCTAAATATACATTCAATAGAGATTTATACTATGGTTTGGTAAATGATCCAGATGTAAAGAAATTACAAGAAGTCTTATATCTTATGGGTTTCTTTCCCAGCAATGATTATTTTACTGGAAATTATTATGGTTTAACAAGAAAGGCTGTATTAGATTTTCAATTAGCTAATAAAGTAATAGCTACCAAAGATGAAGCAGGAGCAGGCAGGTTCGGTCCAAAAACTCGTAACGTAATGAATAATATATTAAAAAATTAACAAATTAAAAAATGGCTAATAAAAAACAACGCACCAAAAAAGCCAAGTCTAAAACTCAGCAAATAAGTCTAAAAGAATATTTGGCTTTATGGGCTGATAAAATAATCACTAATTCTAACCATAAGTAAAGAAGTAAAAAAGTAAAAAAGTAAAAGAAGTAAAAAAGTGATAAAATAATTAAAAATTAAAAATAGTCAATATGATATCAAAACAAAAAAAGAAAACCTGAGAGTGGTTTTCAAAATATATTAGATTGAAGTTTGCTGACGATCAAGGCAATTGTACTTGTTATACTTGTGGAGTAGTTAAACCTTGAAATAAGATGCAGGCAGGGCACGGAATTGGTGGACGAACTAACAATATTTTATTCAATGAAGATGTAGTACGACCGCAATGTTATAGTTGTAATATAATGCATTATGGGAAATTAGATGAATTTGGTGAAAAACTACGAAAAGAAATAGGGTCAAAATATAACGAAGCATTAAAAAATAAATATAAAGAAAAACATTTTACAGAATCAGAGTTAAAATTGTTGGAAGCACAATATAAAATAATGGCGACAGATTATTCAAAGAAGAAAAATCTCCCCATAAAATCAGAAATAAAACATAAAAGGAAGTATCAAGAAATATCAATTATAACAGCGAAGTTATATCCAAATAGAAAACATTCAAAAGAAATTCTAAAAGATTATAAAAAACGTTAGCAGCTCTTGACAATTTTTGAAAAATCTATATAATATACTTATATGATTTGACTGAAAAATGTTTTGAAGTTATTATTGGCTGTCGTAATAGTATCCTCTGCATCGTTGTATCAAAAAACGGTGACAGCGGTAGCACCAATAATAACACTTGATATGTATAGAAATAAAAAAGATATTACCAATGAAGATATTCCAAATATTTTAGAGTTGGTCGCAAAGCAAGAAAACATTGATTACAAACAATTAAAAGAATTAGCATTGTGCGAAAGCACTTTAAGACATTATAAAGACGAAAAAAATAAAAAGGTTCTAACTGGTGTCAAAAACCCAAAAGATACAGGAGTTTTTCAAATAAATGAAATAATTTGAAAGAAACAAGCCGAAGAACTCAATTTAGATATCAACGATCCAATCGATAACTGCTTACTCGCAGTATGAATAATTAAAAACGATTCAAGGAGTTGAAAAAATTGAGTATGTTATTCTAAATAAAATAATAATTTAACCCAATACAATGGAAAAATTAGCACTCATATTAAGTTTAGTTAGTTTAGTAATTTCTTTTTTAGCAATTATAATAGCTTATAATGAAGCCAATAAAGCCAATAACGACAATAAAAAAGATATTACTAACGCCGTCGGACCAACTAAAAGTATGGGTGCTATTTTATTTAAGAAAAAAAGACCAGAAGAAATACGCTTTGAAAAGAAACTAAAACGAAGTAAAGATAATAACGATATTAAATTAGACGACTTATGTTAGATATTAGAGATATAAAATTATCAAATAGGTGTAAGTTCCACGCAATTAAAAATCAAGGCTTCTTACCAAAAGAATGTTTGTGTAAACACGGTGACAATATACACAACTTCAAATTCAACTTTGAAAACGACAGAGTAAGCAAACAAGTATGTAAAAACTGCGGAATGATAAAGATATTTACCAAACCAATCAACGCCAGAGAATACAATAATTACAAGTTCAGAGATTTAGTTCAGTCAAGAGAACGAACAAGAAATTTATTTGAATACATTTATGGTCGAGAAAAGCTCAAACACAGTGCCAGAATTAACCAAAGAAAGTTAGATAGTGAATACGACAAAGAAATTAATCAAATTGAAACCATAGAAGAAGCAAAAGGTTTCGTTAAAAGATATTATATATAATGACTAAATGAGATACACAACCAGACCCAAGACAAGCGTTATTTCTTAAGGCGTATTTAGATCCAAAAAGTGATACGTTCAGTAACGCCTATCAATCAGCAATTAAGGTAGGATATGCTGATGAATACGCTAAATCTATACTTTCAAAGGATTTGGATTGATTGGCAGAAAATGTCAAGAACGAAAAGCTATTGAAAAAGGCAGAACGAAACATAGATGAGCTACTTGATGAAGAGGAAGATAAAAGAATTAAATTGGATATAACGAAGTTTGTAGCAGAGAGATTAGGTAGGTTTGTAGAAAAGAAAGATGTTAATGTACAAGGAGAAATTATAGATAGTGAAAACAACTTAGATGATATAGTGAGTGAGGTTTTAATAAGATTAAAAGATAAAAAGTTTAATGGACAAAAAGCAACTGATAAAACAAATGGAGGAGAAGAACATACTGATTTGGCTGGACAATAATAACAT
>CAZSUZ010000045.1:3979-6614 GCA_964610165.1 uncultured Gammaproteobacteria bacterium | reverse complement strand
TTTTTATTCTTTCTTTTATAAGTGGTACAGTTTTTTCAACAAAAGATTCATCAAGTTTTTTATCACTATAAAAATGAAGTAATTTTTCTTTTAATTCTGCATCTGATAACTTCATAATATATTGGCCATTCATCCATTCTAATTTTTTTGGATCAAATGCTGGTCCAACCGGAGAAACTCGTTCTAGTGTAAATACTTTTTTAAATTCTTCTTTATCAAAAATTTCTTTCTCATCTGGATGAGACCAACCCATTAAAGCTAAATAATTTAAAATTGCATCTGGCAAATAACCTTGTTCTAAATACCAAGATGCCCATACAGGGTTTTTACGTTTAGAAAGTTTTGTCTTATCTGGATTTCGTAAAATAGGTAAGTGAGCAAATATTGGTAATTCCCATCCAAAAGCCTGATACAACAATACATGTTTAGGTGTTGAAGAAATCCATTCTTCTGCACGAATAACATGTGAAATTTCCATTAAATGATCATCAATAACTACGGCTAAATGATATGTAGGAAATCCATCTGATTTCATTAACACCTGATCATCTATATTATTTGTATTAATTGTTACTTCACCTCTTATTACATCTGGAAATGTTACTTCTACATTTTCTGGCACATTTAGTCTAATAACATACGAATCTCCAGCTTTTACTTTCTTTTTTACTTCATCTTGAATAGATAAACAGTGTTTATCATACTTTGGTACTTTTTTTTCGGCAATCATTTGTTTGCGAACTTCATCGAGCCTTTCTTTAGTACAAATACAATAATATGCTTTCCCTTTTTCTATTAATTCATCAGCATACTTTTTATATATATCTAATCTTTCTGACTGACGATACGGTTTATATGGACCATTAATATCTACACTCTCATCATAATCTAAACCATAATTTTTAATTGTGCTCAAAATTTTCTGTTCCGCTCCTTCAACATAGCGAGTTCTATCTGTATCTTCAATCCGAATAATAAATTGACCTTTATGTTTTTTAGCAAATGCCCAATTAATATATGCGGTATATAAATTACCAATATGTATATCTTGTCCTGTTGGAGAAGGAGCAATTCGTGTTCTTACCATGATGCCTATTATACTAAATTGTTATACTATAAAGATGATAAGTGAATATGATTTCAAATTTTGTCCAAAATGTGGAGGAAATTTTAAAAAACAAACACATAATTCGTTACTCTGTTCTTATTGCGGACTTCATTATTATATAAATCCGAAAGGCTGCAACGCTATTATTCTTAAAAACTCTAATGAAGAAATATTATTAGTGAAAAGAAAACATGAGCCAAAAAAAGGTTTTTTTGATTTACCTGGTGGATTTATTGATTTAAATGAAACCATAGAAGAATCTATGCATCGCGAAATCAAAGAAGAGTTAGGCATTGAAGTTTCAGAAATTACCTATTTTACTTCTTTTCATGATAGATATGTATTTGGCGGTATAAAAGCCTATACAATATGTTCTGTATTTTTAGGAACGTTGCCAGAACATATTAAAATAACACCTTCAGATGATGCTGAATCTGTAGAATTTTTTAAACCTGAAGATATTCCCTTTAAACACATAGCTTTTGAAGGTATTACGAAAGCATTACAAAAATATATTTCTCAAAAAAATTAAACTTGTGTCCTTTTATTTCTTCTCATTAACCGATACGCACCATACATTGCAAATATTCCTGGCAATAACAAAATATTTCCATATTTAAATACCTGCTGCATTTGTTGTGGAATGTTTGGCAATGGATACACATCTACCTGACGTTGACGAATACCGCTTAGAGCTCCATCGGAGGCATAATCATTCAAAATATTAAGAACAAATTCTAGATTATTTGAATTTCGAGATTGAAATTCATCATTAATAAATCGTGATGATGATATTACCATAACATTGCCTCTTTTATCATTTCTTGATTCTGCTGTAACAATAGATTCTTTAAATTGATCTTCTGTTGGTTGTGCTATTTGTTGTGGACCAAGAACAAAATTATTTGATTGTACCCATGACTGTGGTGTAGATGATACTACTTCTTTCACTGTTGTATTGTTAATCGTTTTAAGATTAAGTGAAGAAGACCACAGATAAGATAATTGATTTACATTAGAAACATAGGATACTTCTTCATTAACATTATTTGTTGTAATCCATAATGGATATGGTAAATAAACCGTAAAGGTTTGATTACCCGCATTAATAAGTTCGGAATTTGAAGAAAGAACTAAATTTGGCTGTACTTCAATACCATATTCTTTTATAAGTTGAACTAACTTACTTTGTTGTCCTGTTGCGGTAAGTTGTCGTGGATCTATTTCTATACCATCAACAAAAAAAATAGCGTTCCCTTTTTTTGCAATATACTCTTTAATTTGAGCAATTTCTGCATCAGAATAATCTCCTGCATCTTTATCAAACACCATAAGAGTCTTAAAATCTTGCGTTAAGTTCATTGGAACTGGTGTTGGAGTTGGCTCTCCTTCAGCAGCTGGTGCTTGTTCTGGTGGTGTAATAAATTCAATACCAAACTGTCTTTGTGCAATAGTTGTAAATGAGCCTAATGCACTTGGTAATTGAGGAATAATTTGCGGTTGTTGACCAGCAATTGCAATCTGTGG
>CAZSUZ010000045.1:0-3879 GCA_964610165.1 uncultured Gammaproteobacteria bacterium | reverse complement strand
GGAATATATACTTTTGAACCTGCATTTGAAGTTAAAAAATGTAGTGTAAATGGTAAACTAACTGTTAATAACAGTCCAATTGCGACCATTGTAAGTAATGCTAAAAATTT
This sequence comes from uncultured Gammaproteobacteria bacterium, assembly GCA_964610165.1. Lineage (GTDB taxonomy): Bacteria > Patescibacteriota > Microgenomatia > UBA1406 > GWC2-37-13 > MFZZ01. The sequence continues at coordinate 3,769 of CAZSUZ010000045.1, read as the reverse complement.
AGCAAGTATAATTTGCGTTTCGGAAACACGTAAACTCAACAACACTTCTATAGTATTATTCTTTTTTTCTTCTGAAATAGTACGCATTGTTAAAGCGGGAATAAATACCATCAATAACCAAGGTAAAATGTCAAAAAATGGTCGAAGAGATGCAGAACCCAATACAAAAATATCTTTTACAAATAAAAAGTTTGCAAAAACTGCAAATAAGATTACTACAATGTATCCAATTGGATTATTCAAGTAAAACTGTAATTCTTTTTTATATAAGGCATTCATATATTATTCCAAAACTTTTGGTACTTTTTTTCGTCCACGTTTTTTTGCTGGTTCTTTATCTGAAGCTGTTTTCTTAACCAACATTGTTGGACTCATTAAATTTTTAAATAAGCGCTCTACTTCTCCCCGTCCTTCTGGCTTTTTGCCATCGTATATCAGAGTTCCTTCTTTAATAATAATTAGTCTTGTTGCAATGTCTTCAACTTCAGAGAGTATATGTGTTGAAAAAATAACTGTTTTTTCTTTTGCTATTTTTTTTATCAAATCTTTAATTTTATCTTGTTCGAGTGGATCGAGTCCAGATGTTGGTTCATCCAAAATTAAGACTTCGGGTGAACCTAAAAGTGCTGCTGCTAATCCTACTCTTTGACGATATCCACGCGATAATTCTTCTATTTTTGAATCCAAAACATCATTGACATTTACATCCTCTGCAATTTGATTAACTGTTTCTTTATGTTCTACTTCTTTAACTTCTGCTATAAATTGTAAGTATTCTCGTACTTTCATTTCTGGGTAAAGAGGATTGTTTTCTGGTAAATAACCAATATGCGCAAGCACTTTTAAACGATCGGCAATTGGTTCATGTCCGTTGACAGAAACATCACCAAATGTTGGTTTAATAAGACCTAAAATCAGTCTCATTGTTGTTGTTTTGCCAGCACCATTTGGACCAAGAAAACCAATTATTTCTCCTTTTTTTGCAGTAAAAGAAACATCGTTCACAGCAATTTTGCTACCATATTGTTTGGTTACTTCATCCAAGCTGATCATATATTTATTTTATATTTACTCCTGAAAATTACCTGAACCACATCCACAATCTCCACCACATGCACATTCACCACCACCACACATATTTCTTTTTTCCATAGGAGTATTTAAATACTAAACTTACTATGTCATTTAAGCATTGTAGAAAGTATTTGTCAAGTTCAAACTAAGTTATTTTTGAAGTAAATCTGGCCGTTTTTGCAATGTCTGATTATATGCTTCTTTAATACGCCATTTACGAATTTCTTCATGGTTTCCTTGCGTAAGAATTTCGGGTACTTTTTGTCCTTCAAATTCAATTGGTCTTGTGTAATGTGGATATTCAAGTAACTGTACTTTTTTAATACCAATTTCTTTTAAGTATGTAAGAGACGTTATTTCACCAATAATTGAAATTAAATCATCTATTGCAACTTCAAAAAAACTTTCTTCAGTTGTAGCATCTTCTTTTTTTAATACACCAGGTAATAAACGTACTATTGAATCTACAATTGCTGAAGCTGCAATTTCACCACCCGTTAACACGTAATCTCCAAGAGAAATTTCTTCATCTACGTATTTCATAATACGTTCATCAAAACCTTCATAATGACCACACAAAATTATGACATGTTCCTTTTTAGAAAGTGACAATGCTTTTTGTTGAGAATATGGTATTCCTTTTGCAGAAGTTAAGATAACATGCTTTTTTTCTGCAGTTGTAGAAACTTTAGAAAGTGCTTGTACAACTGGTTCTGGTCGTATAACCATACCTGCACCGCCACCGTATGGTCTGTCATCTACACTACGATGAATATCTACAGAAAAATCTCGCAAATTAATAATTTCAATTTCTACAGCTCCTTTTTCTTGAGCACGTTTCATAATACTGTCGTTTAAAAAAGGTGTAACCATGTCGGGAAAGAGCGTTATGATAGATATTTTCATAACAATATTTTACAATATATTGAATGAAATATCTTCTTCTCGCTCTAATTCGTTTTTATCAGAAAACTTTCTTCCTTCATGAAGGACTATTTAAACTTCTTTTTAACACAAATGCTGGTTGCAGATTTACACCAACTTGTTCGAGATATACCTATGCAGCAATAGAAAAGTATGGAGCTTTAAAAGGAAGTTATCTTGGAATTAAAAGAATTCTTCGTTGTAACCCGTTTCATAAAGGTGGATTTGACCCTGTTCCATAAGAATCATCGTCATCCTGAACCTCGCATTATCTAAAAAGTTGACAAAACAAAACAGCTATATTAGACTTACATATAGTTATGAGAAAATACTGTTCCAAAGTTATTATCGAAAATTTTTTTGAACCTTGTATCTTGTTTCTTTTAATGCAGAAACCAAGCTATGGGTACGAACTTAATCAAAACCTGTTAGAAAACTGTAATTGTAATGTGAACATTGCAAATTTATACCGTTGTCTTTCAAAACTTACCAAACAAGAATATATTTCAAAGGAAAAAATGAAAAGTGAAAAAGGTCCAAATAAAATTTTGTATTCAATAACTAATAAAGGTCGAGAATTATTAAAAGAATGGATAGAAGAACTTGAAGTACAAACAAATACTATTAATAAACTTATTACTAATTACAAAAAAATTGTATGAAACATATAACAACAGATACGTTTAAGGAAGAAGTTTTAGATTATAAAGGTGTAGTTCTTGTAGATTTTTATGCGGACTGGTGCGGACCTTGTCGAATTCTTGGTCCCATGTTAGAAGAAATTGACGCTGAAAACAAGGATACAAATATAAAACTTGTTAAATTAAATGTTGATGACAACCAGTTAACAGCGATGGAATATAATGTTATGAGTATTCCGACTGTTATTATTTTCAAAAATGGAAAAGTGTTTGATCAAAAAATAGGTGTTCAGCCAAAAAGTGTCTACACAGGTGTTCTACAATATGCAAAGGGGTAATTACTTTGCGTAATTAAATTTTTTCCCATGAAAAAGGGCAACGGTGTAAAACCATTGCCCTACTTGCCTACCACAAATTCATGTTGAAGGCTGCCACCACGACCTTACACAGTTTCGGTCCGTAAGGATCGTCGTCCGACGCACTGTTGAACTCTTTCTTGATTCCAACAGCCGATTCGGTATCGATTTGCAATGCATCCCAAAAACCACCTTCATAATTTGGTGATGAGACAAGATAAAACTTGCCATCCATCTTAAGAAGAAGATATTTTCGAAATACAGCAATTCTTTGTTTTTCTGCAACTGTTTGCTGATTCACGATTAATCCTGAACCAGCAGACTTAACTGTTGCTTTTTCAATCTTCATACACCCTCCTTGGATTTTATGATTTTTGAAACTAGAAAAAATCGATATATTAATTATAACATACTATAGGCTACACGATCTCCATAAATCTCCCCACCACGTACAGCCTGTGCTGAAGTCCTGTCCTAAAACATCAGAACAGGAATATGTGATGGGGATATTTGTGAAGGCGACCGGCATGACGGCCGGTCGCCATTCCCATGCAAGTGATTTCAGCTCACTTTTAAAGCTTCAGCATTTATTTTCGTCTCTGCTTGCGAGACTATTAAATTTTAGGAATCTTAGGTCAGCTCAACATCTACCCTACCAAAAGGGTCTATGCTGATAATCCGAACCTTTAAATTCCCATTTTCATCTGGAGGGGTTTTGCCCTCCAGATTCTTCAGGTGCTGAACGTGAAGCATGGACGTATGTCCAGACTCCAA
>CAZSUZ010000044.1:0-7534 GCA_964610165.1 uncultured Gammaproteobacteria bacterium | reverse complement strand
TGATAAAACAAATGGAGGAGAAGAACATACTGATTTGGCTGGACAATAATAACATAGTGACAGAGGATGGGAAGGAAATTGACTTTTACAATCACAGATACCTTTGAGATATTTACAATGATTGAAGTCCAAAGATAGTATGTTTGAAAGCAGCTCAAATATGTTTTACTGTAACAGCAATTATCAAAGCAATATACACAGCCAAGTATAAAAAAATGAATATTGTCTACACTTTACCAACAGAAGGAGATATAAACGATATCGTATCATCAAAGGTAAATGGTATTATAAACAACAACGCTATTTTACAAGAATGAATTAAAGACAAAGACAGTATTCAACAAAAGAGAGTTGGAGAAAGAACGATGTATTTTAGAGGCACAAAGACAGAGAGAGCAGCATTGGCAATATCAGCTGACTTAAATATACACGATGAAGAAGACAGAAGCGATCAACAAGTTATAGCCCAATACTCCTCTCGTCTACAACACTCTAATTATAAATGGGAATGACATTTTTCTAATCCAAGTGTTAAAGGTAATGGGGTTGATAGATATTGGGAGATATCAGATCAGAAGCATTGATTTGTTAAGTGTCCTCATTGTGGAGAATGACAATACCTTGAATGACCAGACAGTATAGATATGGTGAAAGAGATATATATTTGTAAAGAGTGCGGTAAAGAGTTATCAGACGATGTTAGAAGAAAAGGTGTGTGAGTTCAAAAGTATAAAGATAGAGAATGGAGCGGCTACTGAATATCACTTCTAATGGCACCGTGAGTATCAGCCAAGGAAATTATAAACTACTACAAGACAAAACCACAGGGATATTTCTATAACTTCGTATTAGGTCTACCAGAACCATCAAGCACAATATCACAGGTAGATCCAGATATGATTTACAAGAACTGCTTTCAGTTCGTAAACTCACAAACAAGACCAGTGATAGGCGTAGACATAGGCACAACAATTCACTACGTTATAGGAAACAAAGAAGGGCTATTCTACTACAATAAAACAAAACAATTCGATGATTTAGAGAAATTACTACTACGATTCAAAGATGCGATAATGGTAATAGACGCTGGTCCAGACATATTCAGAGTAAGAGATTTACGAGAGAAGTTTATGGGCAGAGTGTTTTTATGCCACTTTGCAAAAGATAGAAAGACAATGCAATTGATTAGATGGGGCAAGGATCAAGAGTTTGGAAATGTATTAGCAGATAGAAATAGAATGATACAGATAGTGGTAGATGAGTTTAATGATAGCCGTATCACCTTACAAGGCACAAGAGATGAGTGAAAAGAATACTACGAACATTGATCAACTATGTATAGAACGACCGAGATAGATAAGTTAGGTAGCCCAGTATATGAGTGGCTTTCAACAACAGGAAGTGACCACTGATGTTTAGCCACAACTTACTGACGAATAGGTATGGATAAGTTCTCGGAAATGGGTGAAGTATTCAAAAACATTAAAGGTGGGAACGCAATAAAGGTAGTGCCATCGGTTGACTTAAATGGCAAAATAGAAAATCCAGTTTTAATTAAACAAATGATAAAACCCAAAAATGATTGACGAAAATGTTAAAAATATAAAAGATATTTTACTTATTATGATTAAAGCAGGAGCATTTGATGTTAAAAATGGGAGTGTGACACTCAACTTTAATTCGAATGGTGATTTAATGAATATACAGGTCGAACAACTTATTTATAAAAAAATTAAGCCAAATTATGATGACAAAAAAATACAGAATGCTGAGCAACATATTAAGCAAGGATTGGATAGGTAGTTGGGGTGGTAAAGAGTTTGAACTCAAAGATGGCGAGTCAAAACTATTTCCTGATTTTATGGCTGATACCTTTGCTGAAAAAATGGCAATGGAAATATTATTTAGTATGAAGCAAGATATTATAGGCAAAGCTGAATTGACAGCAATAAAAAATAAAATGCTTGGTGATGAAATAATAAGTGTCGAAGTTCCAAGTAAAACAGAAGTGGAATTATTAGCCGAGGAAATTGAGTATGTTAATAAAAAATACTTAAACAAATAAAACAAATAAAACAACTAAAATAACTAAAATGGAAAAAAAGATACAAGAACTTAAACAAAGAATTCAAAATGATATTGAGATTTTTGTTTCAAAGTTTGTACAAGATGAGATAGAACAATTCACTGCTTTATTGACAGAGATGTCTAATAATTATCTTATCAAAACAAAGGAAAGAGAGATAGAGCTAAAAAATGAAGTGGAAAGATTATCCAAAGAGAAGAATGATATAGAGACATATATTAATGGAACACAAGAAAGTGTTAAGGATTTTTCTAATAAAATGTCTGAATTAAATAAAGAAAATGAAAAGATAAAGATACAGCAGGAAAACATTGATAAGCAACGTCACGATTTAGAAGTTGCTTGAAAGGATTATAATCAAAGCAAGGATATATTAAAAAAAGAAAAAGATGCTTTTGAAAAAGTAAAACAACAATTCCAAGTTCAAAAGGCAATGGTTGAAGAACAAGTAAAAACATTAAGAAACCTAAACTTATAAAAATGAAACTATTAAAAGATTATATATTAATAAAGAAAGATCAAGATTTTTCCACTTCAACAGGTCTAATAGTCGCAGAAGAAGAAGTAGACCTAATACAGGGGATTGTGACGCTTGTAGGGGAAAATGTAAAGGAAGTTAAGGTCGGTGATAAAGTGTTCTTTTCAAGGTATGCTATTAACGAATTAGAGGCAACACCCGAGAGATTGTATATCTTAAAAGAAGACGATGTGATCGGAATATTATAAAATATTAAAACATTAAAATATGATTTCAAAAAAGATTATTAAAGACGAAGAGTCATTAAAAAAAATACAAGCAGGAGTTAATAAATTAAATGACGCTGTTAAAAATAGTTTAGGTCCAAGTGGTCTAAATATCATTTTAGATAAAGATATTTTTCCACAAGTAACCAGCGATGGAGTAACAGCAGTCAAGGAAGTATTCTTAAAAGATAGGTTAGAAAATGTTGGTGCTAATATTGTCAAAGAAGCATCAATTAAAACAAGTTTAGAAGCTGGTGACGGGACAACAACAAGTGTAGTATTAGCAAATTCCATAATCAATAACGCAGTAAGATATATATTATCAGGTTGTAACTCAATGGATTTAGTTAAAGGAATTAAAAAGGCGGAGGAAGTAGTAGTTAAAGAATTAAAGAAATTATCTAAACCAGTTGAGAGCGAAGACGATGTTTTTAATGTAGCCAAGATTAGTTGCAGAGATGTAGAATTAGCTAAAAAACTTGCTGGGATAGTTTATAACGCTGGTAAAGATGTAACAGTAGCTGTTGAAGATAGCAATATAGTTGGGGTAGAAAGTGAAATAGTAAATGGGTTTGAAATTGAAAGAGGTTTCTATTCTCCTTTTATGGCTACCAATATCAATAGAATGGAAGCAGAATTAAAAGACGCTTATGTTATCATTTTCAACAAAAGAATATCAAGGTTTCAAGATATAGCACCATCGCTTGACTTATGTCTTAAAAATGGGACAAAAGATGTTTTACTAATCGCCAATGACTTTGACAATGAAGTGATAGGCAATTGTGTATTAAACAAATCAAAAGGTATATTGAATGCTGTATGTATTAAAGCGCCAATGTTCTATAACTACACAAGAGAAGCGTTAGAAGATATTGCTTTATTCACAAATGCAAAAGTGATTGATATAGGATTCGGATTAGAGAAAGAACCAAATATTGAATACTTTGGTAAAGCAGAAAAAATAATCGTTACCAAAGACAGAACAACGATTATCAATAATCCTAATATGGATGATATTAGAGAAAGAGTCAGTGTGATTAAAGAACAAGAAAAGAAAGTGAAAGAGGAAATTAGTAAAGATCAATTAAAGAAACGAGCTAATAAACTTTTAGCCAAAGCAATTACAATTAAGGTTGGTGCTTACTCTGATTACGAACAACAAGAACTCAAAGACAGAATTGATGATGCAGTAAGAGCAATAAAATCAGCAATGGATGAAGGTATAGTTGTTGGTGGTGGTGTTGCTTTAATAAATACCTTGCCAGAATTAAAGAAAATAAAAGATTGAAATACAAATTGAGGGGTAAGGGTTATCGAACAAGCAATATACGAACCAATAAAACAAATTGCTGTTAACTCTGGTTATACTCCCGAAGTTATTATTGACAATATCAATAAAAAGAAAGATAAGAATTATGGGTTTGATTTTGCTAAAGGAGAATTTGTCAACCTATTAGAAACAGGAATTGTTGACCCACTAAAAGTAGTAAGATCTGCTTTTCAAAATGCGGTATCAGTAGCAAGTATTCTTTTAACTGCAAATACTTCAATTGTAATAGAGGAAGAAGACGACAAAACACTTGACAAAAATTAAAAAATCTATATAATATATAGTATACATAAAACATTTATTTATAGTTTTTATACCCAAAGGATTTTTCTTTGGGTTGTAGGTAGGAAACTCGACCTTCCTGCTTACAATCCAGGGAGAAATTTAACCTAAACCATAGGCAAATATTCAAGTATTTGTTTTTATATTTTTATATTATATTAAATAAAATTAAATTAAATAAATCAATAAATAAATATTATGTCAAACGAATCTACAAAAATAGATGTGAATCAAACGCATACAATAGCTGGTATAACTTATGATGATAATAAAGATATAATGAATTTGACTCTTAACCCAGTTGATAAACGATTAAGAGTTGATGCTTCAATTACAAGTAATTCGTCAGATCCTTGCAATGGCTATGGACTATACGCAATGTTAGACGATTCAACTACAACTTACATAATGCACCAAAATACTTCAGATGCTTGAATATGCCAAAAGATAGTGGACGCAACAGGTGTGACTACCTATGCCAAAGGTTCCAGTGATACAGCTACTAATTGAACTAACCGTGCTACTTTGGATTATAATGATTATGCCCATACTTTTTAATAAATAAACTTAAACCTATGATTAAAAAAATAGATAAGGATACATTTGAGATTATAACAGAACAAAAAGAAACAATTAGTTTGTCACAATTAGAAGCAGAGTTAAAAAGAAAACAAGAATATAACGAGAGTATAAAAGATATTCATCAAGAACTTTTGAAGGTGCCAGAAAAATTAAGACAATATATTTATTTGCCATTATTTGAAGATACATCAAAAGAAGAAGAGTTAATAAATACCTTAAAAAATATAAATGGCTAAAGTTATTACATTTACAAAACCAACAGATGCTATTACTGATTTATCAGGAAGTTTATCAGCTGGTGGAACTTTAGCCCCCAATACTACTTATTATTATGTAGTTTTGGTATTAGGAAATGGAGCATCAGCAATTCATCATAATTATGGTACATTAAGTGGTATTAGTAATGAATTTTCTATTACAACAGATAGTACTAATAGAACTGTTAATTTAACTTGGTCAGCCATTACTGGGGCGTCAAGATATTTGGTTTTTAGAAGAACAACAAGTGGAACACACTATTTGTCCTCTTTCTTAGAGGATTTAGTTGTTTCTACCAATAGTGCTATTGATAATGGTAGTAGTGCACATTATAATTCTGTTTTGCCATTAGTCCCCTCTGGACAACTTTTACCAATGGGAATTACACCAAGAATACACGGTGTGGGAGATTTGGTATATTATGGTGGAACAGAAGCAGACCCAATTACCCCACAAGATATTTATAATGCCGCTGTGACTGATGGTTGAACCGATTATTGTAAATGAGATGGTAATACTTTATTAGTTTTGGGTAATTTTAGACCACACGGCAGTAATGTGGCTCAATTATTTTTTAGAAATATCACTTTTGTTTGTTGCGGTTATTTTTATAGCTATGGTGCCACAGGTTCAAGAATTAGATATGGAGAATTAAATAGTATAGGGCAAGCATTAAATGGAGTAAAGTTTCTATTTGGTCTTTTTGGTAGGGATAGAGAATTTTGAATAGGAAGTAATACTGAATTATATAATTGTGTAGTGGATAGTTGTAATTCACCAAATCCGTTATATTTAGCTAATGTAATTGGTTATAGTATTTATAATAATTTTAATGGTGGTAAAGGTAAAGATATTATGTTTAGAAATTATATCAATTTTTTCGTCAGAACTGATTTACCAGTTTCAGGATTAAAATTACAGGATTTTTTTGGCACTGTAAATAATGATTGTAAATTATTTTCCAATATAGAATGTTCTTATCAATACTTAACGTATAGTGTTAATTCCCGAATTGATACCTTCGCCTTTTTGAATAATTCATATCAAATAAATGAAAATCACGCAGGATGTACTGATAATTTTATTGATTGTTTATTTCCTAATACTACTGATAGTGATAAATTGCCAGTTATTTCTTGAGACAACCAAACTTCAACTGTTCAACTATGAAATAGTATATTATTAAAAGTATTAGATGAGGCTGGTAATCCTATCTCTAATGCTACAATTGTTATAAAAGATAAAAATGGGAATACAATTACAGATTTTGCTGGAAAATCAACTTATACTACTGATAATGCTGGAGTGTTGTTTTCTGAAAAGATTTCAATTACTGGGGCTACTTCAACAACTATTACTGATAGTTCTAAAAGCTGAACAACAAACCAATGGTTAGGATATAATATTTTTATAGCATCTGGGAATGGAATAAACCAGAAAGCAAAAGTATTATCCAATACAGCAACAACAATTACTATAACAGAACCATTTTTGGTAACTCCCAGTGTTGGAGATTATGCTGGGATAATTACAGAAATTAAAACAGCTATTATGACGTATGGAGGTTCTCAATATGTCTCCAATAAAAGTATATTAAACCCCTTTACTATTACAATCTCCAAAGCAGGCTATGAAACTTATTATCAAAAACAAAATATTACTACGAAAATAAATCAAACAATCACTTTGAAAAAAGCAGTTCCTAATTTGATAGACGATAGTGGCAGAATATTTAGAAAAATAAATTCAGTTAATCAAGGTAATAATAGAAATTTTATTATTAAACTATAAATATGGATATCCAAACACTTACAATACTAAAAGATATAAGTTGAGCTGGGGTTATGGCTCTCATAGTTTTATGTCTGCTTAAACCTCTTATTACTTATTTCATTGCTAAAAAGAATGGAATAAATAACCAAAGTTTATCTGATAGATTAGATTCATTAGAATTTAATCACTTAGAGGATGTAAACAGAAGGCTAGATAATTTAGAGAGAGGGCAGAAAGAGATAGAAGAAAAATTAAATGCAATAGACAAAAAGGTCGCAATTTTAGAAAATAAAATTTATTATAAATAAAAACAAAATATTATGGATCAAAAATCATTAACTCCTGAAGAACAACAAAAAGTTGATGACTTCGCAGTAGAACTTAAAAAGGTTTGCACTAATTTCAAACTTGATTTAGTACCAGCTCTACATTTTTCTGAACAAGGTGTCGTACCAGTAATAAAAGTTATTCCTTTCAAG
>CAZSUZ010000043.1:0-8146 GCA_964610165.1 uncultured Gammaproteobacteria bacterium | reverse complement strand
GCTTACTTCCATACAACTTCTGTTGAGCCTAATTTTGGAACAAGAAAGAAAGGTAGAGTAAAAAGAGTTAAGATCATCTTTGGAAATACTAATGCAGCAACAGCAGATAAATTAACAGTCAAACTTTACTATGATAGAGGTGGAAGTAATGTAACGATAGCAAGCGGAATAGCCGAAATAACTGCTGATACGCTGGTAATGCAATACGAACACGATACGAGCGGTAATCCATTACCAGACTTTGAGTCTCTATCACTTAGATGTGAATGAGGGTCTGGGACAATTCATACTTCAACTCCTTGAATATCATCAATCGAAGTCGAATACGAAACAATTAATGCATAGTTTAATAAACAATTAAAATAAAAAGATGTTAACTTATACGACCGGGAGAAATTTGTATGGTTCACTAACCAATAATACAAGCGCAACAAATTTAACATTGGGCGACACTTTAATTAACCAAAGTATTAGAAAAATCACTTCAAGCCACGAATGACCTTTTCTCGAAAAGACAGCAACTTTGAAAACAGTAGCAAGTCAGAATTATGTAAACTTACCACAAGATGTAGACAAACTTTACACATTTTACGTTGATATTGATGATCAACTTTATCAAGCAACAGAACTGGCAAGTAAAGATGACTTTGATTCATTAGGGGTTACTAATAAGTGTTCATATCCACTTTACTACTATGTATTTGATAGAAAACTTTACTTCTGACCAGAGCCATCAACTTCTGATTATGACATCGTAATTACCTATAAACAAAGGGTAACCGATTTAGATACCGCTGACTACACTACTGGCACAATAGCTATTACAACAGCCACAGCAACTGTTGTAGGCTCAGGAACGACATTTGTAGCAGATATGGTAGGTAGATACTTAAAAACAACTGATAGAATTTGATACAAAATATCAGCTTTTACAGATACAACACACCTTACATTAGACAGAACTTATATCGGATCAACAATAGCAGGTGCTACTTATACAATAGGTCAAGTTTCAATCTTACCAGAGGACTTCCAAATGCTACCAGTTTACGAAGCAGTTATGAACTATTGGGCGATGCAGGGAGAAATAGGAAGAACTCAAACTTACAAAGCACTTTATGATGAGATGTATAAATTACTTAAAAAAGAGTATAGCTCTAAATCAACAAAAGTTAGGGTCGACACATTGACTGATAAAACAGTTAATAATCCCAACTTATATATAACAGGAATATAAAAATTAAATATTAAATATGGCAAATTGATGACAGTATTTAGGAAATAAAGCAATAAACAAATTATTACTACCAACAATAAATAAATCATTAAGTGTAGCAAGTTCATTAGGGTTTAAGCCTACTCCTAAACAAGTTAGTCCTGTTTTACCTGCAACAGAGACAAAAAACAATACTAAAGAAGTAAAAGCAACGACGCTTTCAACTCCTACATATAATCCCGAAGCAAATGTGATAAATAAAAATGCTTTGGCTAATATGCAAAATCCAACTTCGATAACTGGAAATGAGACTACGCTAATTAATCCTATCACTCCGCAAACAACACCACCAGAAATAAAACCACCAGAAACAACACCACCAGTAACACCCCCAGCAACACCACCAGTAGAAAGTGAAGCAGATAAATATTTCAAACTTTATCAACAAAGTTTAAAGATGACACCAGAAGAAGAAGCACTCCAAACTCAACTCTCCAACATAACAACTGGAGCAGATTTAGGAGTAGCAGGTTTAGAGGGTCAAGGTCGTGGCATTCCACTTTCATTAGTAAGGGGACAGCAAGAGAAACTACTTAAACAAGCGGCAATTCAAGCTCAACCATTACAAAAACAACTTGAATTACTCCAAGCACGACGACAAGCAGAAGCAGAAATGGCTAAAGCGGCAAGTGACTATTATGGGACAGAAACATACAAGCCAACGACAGTCGGTGCAGGAGAAACCTTAATTGACCCAGCAACAGGCAAAGTGATTTATCAAGGAGCTCCAAAAGCAAGTGACTTCAAATCTGTTGGTGCAGGAGAAACCTTAATTGATCCAATAACAGGTAAAATCATTTATCAAGGAACTCCAAAGACAGATTACTCTAACTTAAAAGAAGTTCAAGGTGGTTTATATAATATGGCTACCGGTGAATGAGTAGTCCAACCAAAAGCAACAGGGACTGGAGGGGCTCCTACATCTTATGAAGAATGATCATTAGCTGGTGGTGAAGCTGGAACTGGAAAATCTTATGCCGAATGACTTCAAGGCAGTAAACCACCAACACAAGCAGAACAAACAGTGGCTACTTATGCTGCAAGAATGGAACAAGCACAGCCAACTCTTAAGAATTTAGAGAACACAATAGCTAATACAAGTTCTTTTGCTTTTAATAATTACGAAAAACTTCCAGCAGAACTACAACCAATGGCTTACAGGCAATTTATGCAGGCAGCGAGAAACTTTATAAATGCTGTTTTGAGAAGGGAGTCTGGGGCAGTTATTAGTCCAACAGAATTTGCAGAAGCCAGAAAACAATATCTACCACAGCCAGGTGATAACGCAGACATATTAGCCCAAAAAGAAGCAAATAGAAATATAGTGTATAATTCATTTAAGAAAGGAGCTGGTTCGGCTTACCAATCATTAGATGAATTATTAGGAAATACTGCAGTTAAACCGCAAAACCAACCACAAACAATGACCTTGCCTAATGGGGCAGTGTTAACTCTCCAGCCAGATGGAACTTACGAATAATAAACCAAATAAATAAAATATTATGGGATACACTTACGATGAATTATTAAAAATGGGTGCTACACCAACAGACACAGCACCAACTCAAAAAAAGAAATATACTTATGAAGAGTTGACTGCTATGGGTGCTAAGCCAACTCAACCAACACAAACAACACAACCAGTTCAACCTTCAGAAGATATTGCTCTGGGTCTTTTAATAGGTGCTGCTAAGGGTGCTGGATCTACTTTAGAAAGTGGATTAAGAAGTGCTGGACAAATAGCAGGAGGTATTGGTGCTGCTATAAGTGTTCCTATACAAGAAAGACAACAAGCAGATTTAGTTACTCAATATAAACAAGCACTACAAGATAAGAATCCAGCATTAGCTAAACAGATATATAATCAAATAAATCGAGCAGGTGCTATGTCACGCCAAGCTCAATGACTTTTTGATAATCCTTTACTTGCTAAAGCGAGAGAAGCCTTAACACCCAAAACAACTGCTGAAAAAATAGGTTATGGAGGAGAAAAGATACTTGAATTGGTATATGGTGCTGGTAGTATGGCAAAAACTGCACTACCAAAAGAAACAAGTAATATAATCAAACTTGGAGAAAACCTCTTAAAATCAAAAAATGCTTGAACAAGAGTTGGGGGAGCAATTCTAAAAGATTCACCACACGCAGCTGGAACAATATTAACAACTATGGCATCAACTGGAGGAAGTAAAACTGGCGAAATTAAAGAAGTAAAAAAGAATGTTACTACAGCTTTAATAGCTGGGGGTTTGGATTTAACAACAACTGCTGCAATTCAAGGTGGTAGGGAAGTAGTTAATAGATATATAAAAGATAAACCTGCGAAATGAATAAATAAAATGATAAACATTAAAAAAGGAGATGTAACTTATGGTAAAAATCCAGGTGAACAAATAGCAAAAGATAAAATAAGGGCTAATAGTTTAGATAATTTACAGGAACAAGTAAATGGAAAAATAAATGAATTAAGCAAGAAAGGAAAAGATATAATATCTAAATCAAAAAATGCCAACGCTACAGTTGATTTAACTCCAACACTTAATTCTTTAGACGAATCAATTGAAAACGCCAAAAAAGGATTGGATAGTTTTGATCCAGATATTAGAGCTTCTGCTGAATTAACAATAAAAAAATTACAAGAATTAAAAAATAATTTTATAGATTATACATTAAAGGTTGGTAAAAAAGGAATAAAAACAAATCCTAAATTTGTTCCTATTAGTTTAGCTAATGATGCTAAACAAAAATTAGGAGATGTTGCTAAATGAACCCCTGAATCAGCTTCGTACATTAAAAATATGAATATGGCAAAAGTACGAGCATATGGAGCTACCAGACAAGCAATCGAAGATGCTGTGCCAGAAATAGCTCCAGTCAATGAAGCATTGAGTAATTATATCTCTGCCAGAGATGCTTTGGAAAGAACTGCTAATGCTATTAAGCAATATAAAGAACCAATATTAAGTGGAGCTTCTTTAATTAAAAGAGGTATGGGTGGATTGATTGGTTATTCTACTACTAAAGATTGGAAGGGAGCAGTTCTTGGTGGGCTGTTAGAACCTTATGTTTATCAATTGGTACAAAGCCCAGCTTTTGTTACTGCTATTTCTTCGGCTGTGAAATCGATGTCACCAAGTGACGTTTCAACTATAGCAAAAAACTCTCCAACATTGTGGAAAGAAATAATAAAACAAGGTTTTATAGGAAAAGCTACAGGTCAATATTAAAAAAGAATATAAACAAATTAAATATAACCAGTGCTAATATAACTGAAATAATTCACATATTTATAATTTAGTATTGAGTATATTATAAAGTATTTTTTGAAAAAAGTCAAGTGCAAAACTCTCAAATGGGTTTTGCTGGGTGGTGGTTGAATGTTATCCACCATCCAGCAAAGGTCATTTAATAAAACCTTAAACATATACATATGACAAAATTACAGTCATTATTAATATCTTTTAAGAAGTCCATAAAAATTGTTGTGATATTTTTAGTCGGCGTTATCATTGCTGGTCTTGAAGTAAAGTATCCAACAGTTATGGGTTATACAGTTTTCAACCAATATACAATTGGTATGATACTCTATATTATCTATGACTTCTTAAAGCACAACTGGATCACGAAATTACCATAAACCTCTTGACAAAAAATTAAAAATTGGTATAATATATATGATATATATATATTAGTATACTTACAATCAAAATAAATAAATTTATATAATTTTTTTCCCTACCATATGCAATCCGCTCATAGGGTTTTTTATTGACATCTATGCTATTTTATAGCGTGGGTGTCATTTTTTATTGTATTAAAAATAATATAAATAAAATCGTATTTATAGACCCAAAAAAGAAAAATAAAGTAAAAAAATAAAGCCAAAAAGCGTAGTATTTACTACATAATTTTGAGTTATCCACTTTTTATATCGTCTTACCTATTGACAAAATAAACTTAATATGATAGAATAACCATAACCAAATAAACTATTGACAAAATAAACTTAATATGATAGAATATAATAAGAATAGCAAAATAAGAATAGAAAAAGGTCGAGAAATTAAAAAACATTAAAAAAGCAACAATGGTATTTATATTAATCTTACTAAATATACTCGCACTAAATAATTTACCTTATGGGGAATCGGTTAGTGGCGTGTATAAATCAGCGGGTTGGTTGTTGATAAGTTTATCGCTCCTAACAATAAGGGCGATCATAGGGATAATCCGTTCAGTCAAAGAATTAAAAAATAACTAAACAAAAAATAATATGGGACAAAGTAAAACAACTATATTCAATCATTGGTGTGATGCTCTACACGAGCAAATAAATGGTAATACTACAAACGCTATTGATATTTTACAAGAATTGGTCGACATTCTTGATAAGGAACTTGAAACAGTCAAAAAAGACAAAAAAGAAATGGAAAATATTATAGAATTAAAAGTAAAAGTCAATATATTAATAGATAAATTAAACCATAAAAATGAAAATTAAAAAAGAAGTAACGTGACAAGATGTTGAGAAATATATTATTAAAAATTGTAAGGTCAATGATGGATTGTTAGCCATTAGTGTGAATGACTTGCTTAAAAAATATGGTACAACAAGACAGAACTTACATAGAAAGTTGGATAGAATACTCAATAATAAGAAATATAAAAAGGTCGGGGAGTATATCTTAATCAAAATTAAATAATAATAATGGAAATTGCAAAAGAAGTGCAAGCCTTAATTAAAAGACAAGCAGAAGGAGCAGATAAAGTTGCAAAAGAAATTATTATAAAAAATCAAAATGATTTTGAAAAAGCTTCAGAATTATTTCTAAAAGTCAAACAAGCTGGAAAATATATCGCATCAGAAAAAGAAAAAATGACTCGTGGTTTATTAGACACACTTGCTAACATTAGAAGTTTTTTCAAACCATATGAAATAATGCAATCTAATGCAGAAAAAGAAATCGGAAGTAAAATATTAGCATATCAATTAGAAGCAGAGAAAAAATCACAGATTAAAATAGATGCAGTAGTTGAAAAAGTGGAAAAAGGACAAATAACTTTTGAACAAGCAAATGAAAAGATTGAAACATTAGAAGTAGCAAAAACAGTTGAAGTTAATACAGGGGCTGTGCAATTCAAAACAATCAGAGATTATGAAATAATTGACGAAAAATTAATACCAAAAAAATATTGAGTATTAGATTTAGTCAAATTAAGAAAAGACGCTTTAGATGGTGTTGAAATACCAGGCGTCAAAGTGGTCGAGAAAAAAATAATAAATTCTAAACTTAATTAAATGGAAAATAATCAAGAGAAAAAACAAAGTGTTGGGGCAATGTGAAGTAAGGTAGGCAAAAACGAAAAACAAACAAGATATTACTCAATATCACTTGACACAAAACAAATAATGGACGATAATGGTAATATACCTGAAAAGGTTCAACTCATCGCTTTTAGAAACTTTTTCAAAACAGAAGATAGACAACCTGATTATAGAATTTATAAAAGTGAACGACGAGAAGTTTCGAACGATGATCAGAAGTTCGAAAAGTGAGTGAATAAAGAAGACGAACCTCAACAAGAAACGTTAGAAGAACAAGACGATAACCAAATTCCTTTTTAATAAAACTAAATTAAAACATTATGAAAATACAACAAGCACTTGCTACAATTCAAAAAGAATTGAAAGCACCAAAAGGACAATACAATGCGTTTGGTAAATATGCTTATAGAAGTTGTGAAGACATTTTAACAGCATTAAAAAAGTTGTTAGAGCAAACAGAAACAGTTCTGATCCTAAACGATGAAGTAGTAAATATCGGATCAAGATATTATGTCAAAGCAACTGCCACATTATCAAATGGAGAAGAAACAATATCGGCTACTGCTTACGCAAGAGAAGAAGAAATTAAGAAAGGAATGGATGGAAGCCAGATTACCGGAGCCAGTAGTTCTTACGCCAGAAAATACGCCTTAAATGGCTTATTTGGCATAGACGATACCAAAGATAGCGATAAGACGAATCAGGGGCTTGTAGGGGCAAATAAGGGGCTTAGACAGGGTTCTACAAGCAATTTCGACAAGGCAAAGGGCATAATTGAGCATACAGACGACAAAAACACGCTTGAAGAGTCAATTCCCAAGATAGTGGCTTCTGAAAAATATACTGACGACGAAAAAGAAATATTGGTCCAAATGATAGAAAATAAGATCGAACAAAATGAAAATTAGACGAAGGGACTACTTCAGTTGAAGCCAACTCAACGCTTGAGAAAAAGACCCAAACCTATATTATGAAATGTATGTATTGGGATTGGAAGCACCATTCACGAAATGAATGAAGAAAGGAAAAGATTTAGCTGAGTACTTAGAAAAAGGTGGTGACGTTGATGACGATATAAAATGTGTGGCTGATTTCATTCCACAATACAAAGAAAAAGAATACGAAATAAAAGTTGAGATGGAAGGAATAAAATTGCTTGGATACCTTGATAGTTTTGATCCAAAAGAATTAAATATCTACGAATACAAAACTGGGAAAAAATACACACAAGGTATGGCAAACAAATTAGGACAACTTGATTTTTATACCTTGATGATTTATCTCAAATATGGTAAACTACCACGAAGTATAAAACTTATATGGATTGAAACAGAAACACAAGATGACAATGTTGTATTTACTGGTAAAATAAAAACATTTGAAGTGAAGAAAACGATGAAAGATATAATTAAGATAAGCTCACGAATAAAGAAAGCTAAACAAGGTATTGACGAGATGTGGGAGATGGTTAATGGTTAATAAGTAGGGGTTGACTTTTTTATAAAAATATGATAGTATATTTGTAGATTAAAAATCTGGGACAC
>CAZSUZ010000042.1:0-8609 GCA_964610165.1 uncultured Gammaproteobacteria bacterium | reverse complement strand
TATATTATTTTTTTATTTCTTTCAAAAAATTGTTTCATGTTTAATTTTGTATTAAGAGCATCTCGTCTTAAATCAAAGTATAATATTAATCTCACAATATGAATAGTTCTTCCGATACACAATCACTTAAAAAAAATACCATATTTAGTCTTTTTAGTCTTTTTTTCCAGAGTGGTTATTCAGCTGCATTAGGTCTAATTGCCAATATTATATTAACAATTGTTCTACCTCCAGCAACTTTTGGCGTATATATTTTAACACTATCAATCATGTCTGTATTTAACTACTTTTCAGATATTGGACTTGCTGCATCTCTGGTTCAAAAAAAAGAAATTACGGATGACGATGTAAAAACAACCTTTACTATTCAACAATTTTTGATTGTAACTCTTATTATTATCGGATTTTCGCTTACAAATTTTATAACAGTTAAATACAAACTGCCAAGTGACGCGGTTTATTTATATTGGGCATTACTTGCTGGGTTTTTCTTTTCTTCTCTTAAGACAATTCCTTCTATATTTCTTGAAAGAAAGATTCAGTTTCAAAAAATTGTTTTTGTACAAATTATAGAAAATACATTGTTCTATGTAACAGTTTCTGTTTTAGCACTTGCAGGTTTTGGTTTATTTAGCTTTGTTTACGGAGTATTAATTCGAGCCATAGTTGGAACAATTATCATGTACAAAATTTCATTCTGGATTCCACAGATTGGCATTTCAAAAGATAGCATGAAAAAACTTCTTTCTTTTGGAGTTCCGTATCAATTTAATTCTCTTCTAGCTTTAGTTAAAGATGACTTACTAATGATTTATTTAGGTGGAATTCTGGGACTTGAAGCACTTGGTTATATTGGTTGGGCAAAACGTTGGGCCGAAGCACCAATTAGAATTATTACTGACAACATAAATAGAATACTCTTTCCTGTCTTTGCACGTATCCAAGATGAACAACATAAAATTGCTGGACTTATTAACAAAGTGTTATATTTTCAAACATTACTTTTGGCTCCAATTTATGTAGGAATGGTACTGTTAATGCATTATGTAGTTCAGTTGGTACCTAAATATAGTAAATGGGAACCAGCGTTACCATTATTCTATTTATTCTGTCTTTCAGCTTTTCTTGTTCCGTATTCCACTGTATTTATTCATGTATTTAATGCACTCAAAAAAATCGGTTTATCTCTCAAATTTATGATTTATTGGACAGTAATTTCATGGATTTTTGTTCCTATTTTAACTCGCATGTATGGCATGATTGGTTTCCCAATAACACTCTTTATTATTGGTCTTACATTTATAGTAATTGTGAAGATTGCAAAAAACATTATTCCATTTAATTTTATAACAAGTATTTATCAAGCAATTATTTCTGCAATTGTAATGGGTATTGTGGTATTTCAGATTCAACGTTTTGGAGTAAGTATTCCTGTCTTTTTAGCTTCCTCATTACTTGGCGCTTCTACATATATTGGTATCCTTTATTTTGTATTTAAACGGGATATAATTACAGATATTAAAGGCCTCATGAAATATGATTGATAATAAAATTGCAATTATCACTGTTGTTTATAATAACTACACTGTTATAGAAGACTTCATGAAAAGTCTTCAATCACAAACTAATAAAGATTGGGAACTTTTTATTGCAGATTTATCTGATAAAAAACAACCTATTCAGGGTTACGATATTCCTTTTACTGTAATAAATGGTAAAAATAAAGGGTATGCTCATGGTGTAAATTTAGGAATTAAAGAAGCTATTAAAAAAAATATAACACGATATGTTGTAATTAATAGTGATGTTTTTTTTAAGAAAGTATTTATTGAAGAAATACAAAAATCACTTAACGAATATCCTAATACTCTCATTGGTGGAAAAATTTATTACGCACCTGGATATGAATTCCATAAAGACAGATATACTAAATCGGATGAAGGAAATGTTATCTGGTATGCAGGTGGAACTGTTGATTGGAATCATGCTTTAACATTCCATACTGGAGTTGATGAAGTTGATAAAGGACAGTTTAATAAAATTAAAGAAACCGGCTTTATTACTGGTTGTCTTACTTGTTTTGATAAAAATGTTGTTGATAGAATTGGTTTTTGGGATGAAGAATATTTTCTCTACTATGAAGATTCAGATTATTCAGAACGAGCAAAACGAGCCGGCATTAAACTTATATATAATCCAGACATAGTGTTGTGGCATAAAAATGCTCAATCAACGGGTGGTTCGGGTTCAAACATTCATCAAAAATATCAAGAAAAAGCTCGACTAAGATACGCAGTTAAATATGCTCCCTTACGAACAAAATTACATGTAATAAAAAACTATTACTTTAAGTTAATGTAACCAGTGTCTTTCATTCGTTGTAATACTTCTTGTTTATCTTCATTTAGAATATAAAAATCTGTTCGTATATTAAATGATGATGGACTCTTAAGTATTTCTACTTCGTCTTCATTTAGACGAGAATACTTTTTATCCATCCAATCTAAAAGAAACTTACCAAATTTATCTGCTGGTGTCATAAAAATTGAATCTTCATGTCTAAACATAATAATAGTTGGCTTATTTGTTTCAAATTGAGAAATAAAATCATTTCTAAAATAATCATGCTCACCAAACTGTGGCATCATAAAGAAATATTTACCAGGTAATCTTCCTTTTTCAATAAAGAAAACATCTTCTGGATGATAAGGCCCCACCCAGTAATAATCATCTTCACCAATAACATCATTAACAAAACTTCCTGTATAAGATAAGTCATTAATGGAAGGCATTTTTTGTGTATATCGCTGGTAATACTTACTATATGTATTGCTCAATAAAAATACTATACAAAAAATTAAGAAAATAGTAACAATAACTCCAACTACCCTTTTTAAATCAACTAATAACTGATCCTGAATTTTTGTTGTTCTTATTACATATAAAACAATAAGTGATGATACCGCACCCAAGACTAAAAACATTGTCATTTGATAGTCTGTTTCGCTCAATTTTGAGACATCACTTCTTGGTGTTGATAATGTTAGTACTAAAAAGTAAATGACTCCCAAGAGCACATTTCTATACCCCATGATAATGAGTAATACTAATGTACTTAGCCCTGCTAGTGTTCCCATTGGAAAATAAATATCAAAATATTTTATTTGAGAAAGTAATGGAATGTATGTGCCTAAGAAGTTATAAATAAGTGTTAAAGCAAATTTTATAGGATTAAATATTCTTCCTTTTTCAAAATTTGGAATATTTACATACAATTCTGTGTTATAAACAACATTTGCTTTATAAAAATCATCAAATGATTGAGAAACTAACAAAAATAATAAGAATAAAATTGCTGGTAAAACAGATATACCAGCATACATAAAGAATCGCTTCCAAGAAAATCTATTTGAAAATAATAAATATAACTGCCATAAATATAGTGCTCCACACATATAAATGTATGTTAAGGAAGTAAATACAAGACTAAAAGTAAGTAATGAAGCAGCAACTGTAGCTTTATAACTAAATCGTTTAGTAAGTGTTTGGACAATTAAAATCCAGAAAATAACAGCAAATAATAGTGCTGCAATACTATCTGCTAAAAATAAATGGAACCAAAAATATACCCCCATTAATGGATACAATATCGAGAAAAAAACTGCATATGGATAAAACTCTTTATAATTTTTTCGTATCCATAAAACGAGTACAAGTAATAATGCAAAAGCAAAAACTGCCCACCAGAATCTAAATAAGACAAATGAATTAAAAGAAAATAATTGTAATACCGCAGAAAGCAACCAAGCACCTGGCATATGATGATCAAAAATACCAGAATATGGAATCTGACCTTGAAGCATACGTTTACCAGCCATTATATTTACAAATTCATCAGGGTAAGAAACATAATTTGAGTTTACAACGAAGAAAACAAATGATACCAAGTAAAGATATATATGATTATCCAAAAACCAATTAAGAAAGGACTTTATTTTTTTTATCATTTTTTAAAAATTTAGTATAAACATATAATAGCAAAATTATAACAATATTAATTACTATCGAAGTATAAATAATGGTTTCTTTAAGTTGTATTTTTTCTGTACTGTCCCATCCACCAAGTCTTATATACGGATAATACGATATAAGCAATCCAAATAATGAAATATTTATATATTTTATTATTTTAGGGAAAAATGGAAGGTAAGCAAAAATCGTCAAAAGATACCATTGTTGAAATCCTTTAGTATAAACAAGATAAATAAGTAGCATTAGTTGCCCTAATAATATAATAGCATTCCAATTTCTGCTGTTTTTCCCTCCGATAATAAGTAATGGCGCAGATACGTATTTTATACCTCCAGATAGTGCTAAAAAAATTCTAGCAGTTATATTGTTATCCTTAAAAAGATAATAAGCTCCAATTATTGCAAGCGTTACACCAATTAAATCATTATGAGCGTTTACAAGTCCTTCAATAAGAATAAATGGATGTGTTGCAAATTCCATTGCAGATTTTTTATTAATTTTATTCAAATATAAAACACCAATAAAATAAGCAACTACAAAAAGTCCTTTAAATAAAAAGTAATTAAGAATCAATTTACCTAAAGATAAAAATGAGGGAATTAACGTTATTACTAAGAAACTAGGACCATACGGATAAGCTCTATGTGTCCAGTGCATAAATCGCAACCAATCATCTGTAGGAAAATCCAAAGCCATTTTTTGATATGGATTTTCCCCATAAAAAGTTAAAATACGTGCATCAAACATGTAATTAAAAAAATCATGCGAGAGCAATGGATATGAAAGGAGAAGGATATAGCCAATAACCAGCGATAAAAAAACTGGATTATAATCTTTGTATTTTTTTACAAACAGATAATGAAAGATAAAAAGTAATATAACAATACTTATATATATTAACCATGAAACTGGTCTATTGTAGTAACCCAAAAATACCATCGGCTCTCTAAAAGAATCCCATAATGGATGATTTATAAGCGTTAAATTTGGATCAAGTAACGAAAATGAATAAACTAATAGACCAAACAATACAATAATATATCCGGCTATCATATTGGATTAATTATACGTAATTTTCTTACATAAAGTAGATATTATTCAAATTGAACTTATTTTTACTATAGAATTATGAAAAATTAAAGATAAAATGTATATATGGCAAGCAAAAAAAAAGATAAAATCTCTTCTATTCCTTTAATCTCAATAGTATTACTAACTATTATATTTACTATTTTTGCTTATTTTAGATTCTATAACTTAGATAAAAGAGTTATCTTCGATTGGGATCAACAATCTTTTTCAAACGATATTAGAAATCTTATTGAAGATAAGGACATTACACTAATTGGTCCACGCGTTACAGATGATAAAGGATTTTTTCTTGGTCCTTATTTTACCTATCTTGTTGCTCCTTTTTATATTGCTAGTAATTTACATCCTTTTGGATTATTACCGTTTATTGTATTGGTAAATATTACTTTTTTTATAGTTTCTTTTTTTGTACTCAAAAAAATTTGGAATTTATATGTTGCACTTTTGTTTCTGTTCTTTTGGGCGCTTAATCCACTGATGATCGGTTATGATATTATTCCTTGGTGGCCAATACTTATGCCACTTGGTGTAATTACAACCTGGTATATACTGTGGCGTATTTATAATAATCCTTCACTACTTAATTTTATTTTGTTAGGTTTAGTATCCGGGCTTATGTCGCACATGCACTTTCAATATATGTTCATAAATATTTTTGTTGTAATCTTTCTTATTCTTTATTTTGTTCAATCTAAATCGAAAATAGTATTAAGAAATATTGCAGCCTACATGGGAGTAACTCTTTTATCTTTGGCTCCAATCCTACTCTTTGATCTTCGTCATGATTTTTTAAATACAAATTTATTTATTAAATACTTTACTGAACGTATTGGTGGAAACACGCCTGATATTCATATCTGGAGAGAAGTGTTTGGTAATTTTTTACTACCACTTACAATTAAAACTAATCCGGTAATTGTATTTTCTTTCTACGTAGCCTTGTTAGCTTCATGTTTCTTTTTATACAAAAAAAGTACCACATTTTTGAAACATTTTTATCTTGCTTCATTCTGTTTAGTCATTGTAACTTATATTGGTTTTTCGGTTTATGGACGTAGACCTTCCGAATACTATTTTGTTTACTTATCTCCATTTATATATGTAGTATTTATTGATCTTTTTAGAAATATCAAGGCTCGATATATTGCTGTGATTGTTGCATTTTTACTTGTATTTTTAAATATTCCGTTATTAAAACAGGTAACAAAAGAAAATGTATTTGGTCTTTATTATAAAGATCAAGCTGCAAAAGCAATTATTCCTTATATTACGGGTAAGACATATAATGTTTCGTACGATATGCCTCTTGGTACCAATAATGGATATGATTATATTTTAGAAGCTAACGGCATTACTCCATCTGGCAATGCAAAAGATCCATTAATCCAGTTGCGTATTCCTCCACATGAAGGTGATATTAGAGTAAAAGAAATTGGTATTTTTATACCAAATGAACTGAAGTAAACTTCTGTATTAGCTGTTATTCCTTAATACCTATATAATATACTCATGAATGATTCGATAACTATAGTTATTCACACTCACAATGAAGAACAACATATTGAAGAATGTATAGTTTCTGCTCGACTTTTATCAAAGAAAATTCTTGTTGTGGACATGGAAAGTTCCGACAAAACTGTCGAAATTGCAAAAAAACAGGATGTTGATATTCTAAACTTTCCTTTTTCCTATTATGTAGAACCTGCTCGTGCATTTGGTATTGAGCATACAAAAACCGAATGGGTTTTTATCCTCGATGCAGATGAACGTATTTCGCCAGAATTATCTACAGAAATAGAACAATTGCTTGCAAAAAGAAAAACAAAAGGAGAAGAACTAGATTTAAATACAACAAGTTATTATAAAATTCCTAGACAAAACATATTCGGTAGAAAAAAATGGCTTAAACATGGAGGTTGGTGGCCAGATCATCAAATGAGATTTATAAATAAATTATATTTTAAATCCTGGCCAAAACAAATCCATTCGACACCAGATATTCAAGGGAAAATGGGTTATTTAGAAAATCCAATTCTTCATTATTTTCATGGCAATATTGAAAAAATGGTTGAAAAAACAATGGTATTTGAAAATATTGAATCTCAACTATTATATGATGCGGAACGATCCGTTACTACGATAACTTTTTTTAGAAAATTTTTTGGCGAATTATTTAGACGTTTAATAAAACATGCTGGATTTATGGATGGACCTATTGGTATTATTGAGTCCATATATCAGGCATATTCAAAAACTATTACCTACATTTACTTATATGAAAAGAAAAACAGTCGCACTGTATGACCCATATCTCGATGTAATGGGAGGTGGAGAACGTCATATTCTTTCTATTTTGAAAGTACTTCAAGATGAAGGATTCGATCCAACAATTTTTTGGAATGAGAATGTTACTGCGCAAATTCAACAAAAATTATCTTTAACGTTTAAGCCTGAGATTACATTTGTTCCAAATATATTTCAAGATATACATGAATCAATGATTTCAAAAATGAACATATTAAAACAATATGATTTATTTATTTATGTAACTGACGGTAGCTACTTTTTTTCAACAGCAAAAAAGAATTTTATTTTTTGTATGGTTCCGCAAAAGTCTTTATACAATATGAATTTTGCAAATAAAATAAAAACAATGAACGCAACGTTTATTTCTAACTCTCAATTTACAGAACAATTATTACAATCATGGTCAGTTAATTCAGAAGTTATTTATCCTTTCATTGGTGAAGAATTTTTGCAAAACTTTTCTGAAAAAAAAGAAAAAAAGATATTAGTAGTTGGAAGATTTTTTAAACAGCTTCATGCCAAAAGACAAGATGTAGCAATTGACTGGTTCAAAACATTTCAAAAAGAAAATAAATTAAAAGACTATAAACTAATACTCGCTGGAAATGTTAAAGACGAAGACAAAGCCTATTTCGATGAGCTTAAGCACATGGCTCAAGATAATAAAAATATAGAATTTTATCCTAATTGTTCCTTTGAAGAACTTCTCAAGTTATATAAAAAGTCAGAAATATATTGGCATATGACTGGAATTGATATTGATGAAAATACACATCCAGAAAAAGTTGAACATTTAGGAATTACACCACTTGAAGCAATGGCATCAGGTTGTATTGTATTTGGTTTCAAAGCTGGTGGATTAAAAGAAATTATTATTGATAATACAAATGGGTATTTATTTTCTAATGCAGAAGAGTTATATACTAAAATAGAACAAATTATTTTGAATGATGAGTTAAGAAAACAAATCCGTTCATCCGCTTTTAAATATGTAAAAGAACAATTTAATTATTCCGTTTTTACAAAACGAGTGAAAGAAATTATGCTATGAATATTTCTGTAGTTATACCTGTTTATAAAAAAATAGATCAATTTATTTCTAATCTAAAAGAAAATATTACGTTCTTAAAAGATTGTGAAATTATTATTGTTAATGATGATCCTTCAGAATCACTTGC
>CAZSUZ010000041.1:0-9023 GCA_964610165.1 uncultured Gammaproteobacteria bacterium | reverse complement strand
ACATATACGATATTGGAAATGAAATTCAAATCGTAGGAACTATTTGGGGAGGAAAGGGCTTAACTTTTATTACGCCTGGCCCTAATAGTGTCGAAGACTTCAAAGACATAAAATTAATGAAACTCACTTTTTCTGAGTGGGAAACTCTTCTTAGACAAGCAGATCTAGTTGAAACAGAAATGTTCGCAAAAGATCCAACAGGCAAATTAGTAAAAACATTATTTAGAAAAACACAACGACAAATTGATGCGGCTCTTCAATGGCTTATTTTTCAAAAAGATAACTATAGCTGTCGTTATTGCGGCAGAACAGGAATTCCACTTACTGTTGATCATATTGATTTATGGGAAGATGGTGGTGCGACAATTGAAGATAATCTTATCTCTGCATGTAGAAAGTGTAATAAAGATCGTGGAAGAATGAAATATGAAGATTGGATTGTTTCAGACACATATCTTAAGAAGAGCGTTAATTTATCAAGCGCAGTAATAATTGCAAACGCAAAGGTGTTAGATACGTTAGAAGATTTAAAATCTAAACGAGTACAACACATAAGAAGTCGATAATTATAATAAGGGGACGTTCGTGTAGGGGGTTGTAACTCTGGGGACTGTTACATCCTTATTACAATTATTGAATATTACAATTTATTTTTCCTTTATGACAACTAATACAAACACACAATCAGAAAACTTACCGTTTCTCACATCACAGGAACGATTAGATGCTTACAATCTTATTCTTGCAGGTTGTTCTCATATTTGGTCAAAAGGAAAATTACAAGAAGACAAGGCACAAGAAGTTCTTGAACTACTCATTCCTTTAACACAAAAAGATCCATATTTTTTAGCACATCTTACATCGTATGCTATAACAAAAACTAAATCTAAAGATTTACAGGTGTTTTTAACTCACGTTGCATCTTTATCATCGGCTGATGGATTGCCATTTTCACCAGGATCAAAATATAAAAAACCAAACTTACGCTTTATTGCAGCAGCTGCACTTCATTCACTTGATCCAAAGTTGGCATTACGAGTAGTTAAGCTATCAGAAAGAAAATATGGTGTTCAAAATTATTTAAATACCGCAAGACATTTTCCACAAGCGCTACAAACCGCGGCAAAGAAATATTTAAAATATAGAGAAGGAAACATTCATATGATTCGTGGTATTAAAAAAGCGGGTCTTGGAGAGACTTTTGCTAATTTATACAGATCACTACATACAGCGCCTTCTAATGAAGCAGCCAAAATATTACGATGGAATCAAAAAGATGGGAGTGTTGAACTTGAAAAATCCTTTTTTGATTTTACTGGTATGGATGATATAGAAATAGCTAAAAAAATTCAAAGTGAAAAACTACCTGTTTTGGGTGTGCTTGGTGCTTTGCCAAGAAAAATGACACCTGTTATTGCAGTTGCATTACTTGAACAAGCAACAGGAGACCAAGCTGTTATTTTACGTGAGACATTTGAAGATGCAGGAGTATTAAAAGATGCAGAGGTAATGAAACTATACACACAAAAAATTGAGACTGCAAAGACTGCACTTGACAGAGTTGAGACTCTTACAAAAACAGCTTCTGAAGAAGTAAAAAGAGCGCTAAATACAGCAAAGTCAAATGTAAGAAAAGAAGAAATGAAAGGTCTTGGAAAAATATATTTACATATTGATTTTTCAGACTCAATGCATGAGGCTATTGAATTTGCAAAAAAACGTGGAGCAATCATTGCTGAATGTGTAAATGATCCAATAAATAATTTTAGATGGGGATTGTTTGGGTCTTCAGGCCTCGAACTTCAACTGCCACAAGAATTTGAAAAAGATGCATTCGAACAGATATTGTTTGGTCAAGTACCAAATGGATCAACAAACTGTTTTGCTTTATATTCCAATGCAAGAAACTTCGGAGCAGATGTTGATATTTTTATTACCGACCAAGGTCATAATTTTGGAGGCCCATTAAAAGAAAAGATTGAAGAATATCATAAAAATAATCCTGCTATTAAGAAACCAAAAGCATGTGTAATTGTTGATTATGCGGGAAGATATGATCCACCAGTAGTAAAACAAGCCTATGAAGAAAATGGTATTCCAGTTTCCGTGTTGAAACCAGACACACTTACTCAATCAGCGTTAGTTGTTGATAGTGTTAAAAATGCCATCATGGGACCAGTTGCAGTAGTTGATGAGATTATGGCAACAGACTTATTAGTATTACCAAATTATTATTACGCACTTTAATATGGGACCATCAAATGCAGCAAAACAAGCACAACCAATCGGAGTAGGAAATATGAATGGCGGGGGACTAACTCCTGGCGGATTAGTTTCTTGGAAACAGATGCAACCCGATCAAAAGATTGAAGTATTACTGCGGGTTGTTCAAGAGCAGAGAAAAATAATAGAAAGAGCTGGAAAAACAATCAATAAGTTAACAAGACACAAACATGATGAACGAGGATTTCCTTCGTTAGAAGTTCCATTAATGGATTCTATACATGAAGAACGAGAAGAAAGAATGTTTTCTGTTCTAGACGAAATAGATTTTAGTTAATTGTAAGTTTAATTTTAAAAACATATGTCATGGGAAACTAGTACTTGCGAACCACAACAATCAGAAGAAGGATTTGTTGATACCAATATTAGAAAAAAATATTTTGATGATGGAGATGTTCAAGATTACTGTGTGACTCACAGAAATTATGGATGTCGTGTATGCGTTATAAAAATGAATGAAGAAATAGACAAAGAGTATGAAAAATTTAAAAATAAAAACGATATGAAAAATGCACAAACGTGTACACCAGGATCAATAGTTACTGTCCCAACAGACATTAATAACGATGAAGTTTCTGTTTGTAAAAGAGCCCGATCTGTTGAGTCTTTTAATAAACAACTTGAATTTATACAAGAGGTGCTTGGTTACAGTGATGAAAAAATGGAAAAAATTAAAGTGGATCAGATACCAAAATTAATGAAACGAGCCCAAAACGAAGCAACAGTTGGAAATATGAAAAATTTATTGGGCGAAGGTACGGGATGGCTTACGAAGTTAGTATGTCGAATTAAATAATATGGCACGAATAATAATTTTAAACTTTTTTTATTTTTTAATTTTGTGTGGAGCACTTACAATTGTGTTCTATGTATTTTTAAGAAAGACGAAAAAAAGAAAATAATAGTTTTTAAATTGGGAAGGGGGTGTTATATATGAACGATTTTACAGGTCTTAAAATTGGTATTGGCGTAGTATCTATATTCGTAATAATTTTTATTATTATTGCTCTTCTTCCGTTTACCATCATTAATGCTGGAGAACGAGGAGTTGTAATGAAACTTGGAAGTGTTCAAGAAAAAATTCTTGAAGAAGGTTTTCATTGGAGAACCCCTTTTCAAGATGAAATAAAAATAATAAACGTTAAGACAAATACTTCTGAAATTAAAGGAGTAGCTGGATCTTCAGATTCTCAAGTTGTGACTTTCACAGCTAAGATTAACTGGAGAATAAACCCTAAAACTGTGAATAAAACGTATCAAATGATAGGTGATCAAAACGCAGTTGAGTTGAATTACATTTCAACAAAAGGACCAGACGCAATTAAAGAATCTGTTTCCAAATCAACAGCGATCGACTTCCAAAAGAATAGAGAAACTGTTCGCAATCTCGCAATTCAAAACTTGAGAGAAAGAGTTGGAAACGTTGCAATAATTGAAGACATCTCTTTTACAGACATTAACTTCTCAGAAGAATTTAATGCCGCAATTGAAGCAAAAGTAACAGCAGAACAAGAAGCACAGGCACAGAAGAACAAATTAGAATCTGTTAAGTATCAAGCTCAACAGAAGATAGAAACTGCTAAGGCAGAAGCAGAGTCAATTCGAATTCAAACAGAAGCTTTGAGTCAAAATCAAAATCTTATTGAACTTGAAAAGGCAAAGCGATGGAATGGACAGTTACCACAAACAGTATTGGGTGGAGCAATTCCATTCTTTAATGTTGCGCAATAATTATTTGCTACTTGATCCTTAGGGGTCAGGTAGGAGTTAAGTATTGATTGAGAGTGTCTATGGGGAAGCGTATACCTGATACCTATGAAAATAGGTGGGAAAGCAGAGGTGCAAAACTGATAGAAAATAAAACACATAAAAACAGGGATACAGTGCAATTCTGTAGATAAAAATAGCGAAATCGCATTTAGAACGTAGACACTCTTAATGAGTACTTTAAAAAAATTAGAGTATTGATGGGGGCGTGATAGTTCCATAAAGAGCTTTAGAAGCGGCTTTGCTGACGAGTAAAGTTAGGAATTACCTGCGATGGAAGCGCTCCACCATGAGTACTTTTAAAAACAATAAATAAGCAGGGGTAGCATAGACGACCTACCGTTATTGTGCTTAATTAAGGAGTGGTAGTTATTCGTAGTTTCTCCTTAAACCTGCCTATTTATTATGTTTATTACAATAAATAATATGGAAATTAAAAAGAAAATTTTAAATAGTTTGTTAGAAAAATTAAAAAAACCTGAAGATTGGAGAATTGAATATTTAGTTATAAGATATAAAGAAACAAAACTTGAGCTATGGACAGATTCAAATTTATCAGGAGTCTGGAGACCTTATGAATTAAAGTTTGGTTTTTTTGATAATCTCAAACTAAAATCCGCAGTCTCTAAAGTATATAATGAATTAAAAAAAAACAAAGAAGAGAAGCAGTTACAAGAAATACTAAAAATATTAAATGATTAACCTTGATAGATTTACAGAAATAAAGCAAGTTATTGTTCCCATTATTAAAAAAACGGGTAAATATAATGGTAGAAAGATTAATCTAAATGTAGAAGATGGGTGGTACAAAATTAATCTTGGAGACACAGCTTCTGTTTTAAAGAAAGCATCACAGTTTGAAATTGTAAAGACATTGGAACCGCTTAAAAAGATAACTGGTTATCCAATAGGAACAGAGCTAGTTCCTGAAAATTTTGATGTTTTTTTTAGAAATGGAAAACAAGATAAGCTAGAAGTTAATTTTTTAGATGTGTCACTATTTCAAGAAGTAGAAATAGTAAAGTGGGAAGACGGGAGATATTATTTTTATGACACAAAAATCTCAAATAAACAACAAGTTATACAAAGAATTAGAGAAGCTTTTACAGACAGAAAATCGTTGTCAGATGTGCAAGGGGTTACTCCCGAACTCAGATATTATTTTTTGCTCTGTCTCTTGCGAAATGAGCTCTTGGAAAGTTTACATGAACTTAAAGTCTTTGCCTTCGCGGAGGATAAGCAAACTGACTGGGCTCAATACATTAAGAAGAGTTTTTCCGTCCGACTAAAAGAGGTAATAGAAAGAGCAAATGGCACATTTATACGATATGAAGAGCAGGGATCGAACTTTCTAGTTGTTTGGAAATTAGGAGGACAAACTGTTAAAAGTGTTATTAATAAAGAAATGAGAATATTAAATGCAGGATTTTGTCTTTCGGGACACGATAGAGAACATTCAATGAATTCTATTATAAATTTAGCAAAAACATATCAAGACGATATGCCATTACATATAACTCACGAATAATATGAAATATTTAAAAGAGTCAGGTGCAATAATAACACCACAAAACTATGCACTTACCATTTTAACAGGCACACCAGGACAAGTAGATTTTCCTGAAGAAATGATATGGCAATTTCATAAAACGAATCCTGGGATTGTATATAAATTCGCACATGTACATCCTCCAGGAATGACTGAATTAAGTAGTCGTGATATTCAAACTATGAAGACATGGGCATTTGCTCTTTATCCTTACCCAATTCGCATGAGTACAATTGTGGTTGAGGATTTATATTATGATGCCATAATAACTGAAACCACTTTTTTAAGTTATTTACAACCAAAAGAATTTTGGAAAAAGGGAACACAAAGAGAGTTTACTATAATACAGGAAAAACAAGAAGTAACAAACGAAGGAATTGCAGATTTGAACGAATGGCAACAAATGCTCATTAATATTAGTTTTACAAGTTAATTTAATTTTATGGATAGTCAAGGATCAGACCAACAGGCAGTAGCAGAAGCTTTAACAATCGAAAAAGCAGAAAGCATACTCAAAAACGTATTAAAAACAAACATTGTTCCTTTTTTATGGGGACCACCAGGTATTGGTAAATCTACCCTGATAAGACATATCTGCAAAACAGAAGATTATGATTTGATTGATTTGCGTTTATCTCTGTTAAATCCTGTTGATCTTCGAGGACTTCCTGTTATCGATCGTGATAATCGATTGGCAGAATGGTTTACTCCAGCTTTTCTTCCAAACAAAAAACACAAAAAGAAGGGAATCTTATTTTTAGATGAAATTAATTTGGCTCCTCTTGCTGTTCAAGCTGCCGCGTATCAATTAATTTT
This sequence comes from uncultured Gammaproteobacteria bacterium, assembly GCA_964610165.1. Lineage (GTDB taxonomy): Bacteria > Patescibacteriota > Microgenomatia > UBA1406 > GWC2-37-13 > MFZZ01. The sequence continues at coordinate 2,608 of CAZSUZ010000041.1, read as the reverse complement.
AGATAAAAGAGTTGGTGATTACACATTCCCATCTCATTGGAGAATTGTTGCAGCAGGAAATAGAGAAGTTGATAAAGCAAATGTGTATAAACTTCCTGCTCCACTTGCTAATAGATTTGTACATTTTACTATTGTTCCTGAACTTGGATCATGGGGACATTGGGCAAAAGAAAATGGAGTGCGAGAAGAAGTTACAAGCTTTATATTTGCAAGACCTACCCATCTTTTTCAGATGCCAAAAGGAAATGAGAAAGCTTTTCCATCTCCTCGTTCATGGTCTTTCGTTTCTGAACTGTTGAATGCGTTTGAATATGAAGGACCAACAGACGAAGAAGATTTAAATGAAAAAGTTCCACAAGATTTAGAAACTGTTATTGTGTCTGCAATCGGAACAGCAACAGGAAAAGAATTTATTAAGCACTTAGGAGATGTAAGCTTTAGAAAAATTAAAATAATTATAGAAAAATTCTTAAACACAGGAGAATTAGATATGCCAAGTGGATCGAAAGAAGTTTCTGCACGACAAGCTGTTATTCAAGCTGTTTTAAAAAGAAGACTTCAGGGCACTATCTCAGATGAATATTTTTCAGTTTTTGAGAAGCAGTTGAACGCAGAGGAAAAAAAGACTATCGATTCGTTTCTTAAAGAAAATCGTGAAAAAATACAAGAAGTATACAATACAAACATATGACAACAGAACAACGAATTAGAAACGCAATTAAAAGTGTCTCAGACTGTCAGCCTTTTTTCACTGCATTGGCATATGGACTTACAGTGAGAAAAGACGATAATGTTCCCACAATGGGAACTGATGGGGAAGATGTTGTTTACAATGAAAAATTTGTTGACTCATTACGAGATGATGAATTGAACGGTGTTGTTCTTCATGAGATATTGCATTGTGCTTTTGAACATTTATGGAGAAGAAAGGAAAGAGATCCATTACTTTGGAATATGGCAACCGACTATGCAATCAACCCAACAGTGGTTGACAACTTTCCACTACCAAAAGGAACTCTTATTGATATGAGATATGTTGGTTTGTCTGCTGATGAAATATATGAATTACTTAAAAAAAGATTTAAGAATCAAAATAAATCAGGTAAAGGAAAGAGTAGTAAACAAAGTGGAAAGGGCCAAGGAGAATCAACTCCGCAAGAGCAAAGCTGGTGCGATAAGAAAGAGTGGGACGGTCAAGGAGATAAAGAAAAAAATCCAATTAAGAAGATGTTTAAAAAAGAGAAATCTGAAGCAGAAAAAAAACGTATTCAAGACAATTGGGCAAAGAAATTAGATCAGGCGATACACCAAACACAAGGAGATATTCCTGGTAATCTTAAAAGAATTATAGAAAAAAAATATTATATTCCCACTATTAATTGGTCAGAGCTTGTTAAAAACTTATTATCTGAAGACGAAACAGATTATGACTTCAGCTCTCCAGATAGAAGATTTTTAGAGTCTGATTTCTATCTCCCAAATTTATATTCTCAAGATAAATTAAAAGATGTTGTTTTTGCATATGATACATCTGGATCTATTAGTCAAGAAGACCTACACGCATATGTTCAGGAGACTATAAATTTATTTGAAAACTTTTATAATCTTGAAGGATGGATTACTGTTTGTGATGCCAAGGTACATTCGTTTCAGCAGATAGACTTGAAGTCTGCTGATTTTAATGATTTTGGATTTACAGGATGGGGAGGAACAGATTTTATACCAGTTTTTGATGAAATAAAAAAAAGACAATTAAGACCAAAAGCTCTATTTTATTTTACTGATACTGAGGGAAGCTTTCCCCATGAAGCGCCAGAATTTCCTGTGTATTGGCTTGTAAGATCTCAAATTATGTCAAAGCAACAATCAGATTCAATGATGTCCCAAGTACCATTTGGAACTGTTATACCGTTCATGAGTAAATAAATGCACTTGATAAATTTGATAAAGTATGTTATACTATTAATTATAAATTAACAAAAAAAATATGTCAGATATAAAGCAAAAAGTAAAGGAAACACGAGAAAAATTAAAAACTCTGAAAGAAGATTTAGAGAAAAAATCTAAAGAGCTTTTTTCAGAATCAATAAAGGAATTATTTAATATATATCCTGATTTAGAAATAATTACATGGACACAATATACTCCTTATTTTAACGATGGAGATGAATGTGTCTTTTCTGCAAATACAGATTATCCTGAATTAGTTTTTAAAGATGAAATGTCTTTATATGAAGAAGAGGGAGCGGAAGAAGTTTCAAGTCAAAGATATGATGATAAAGATAAACTAAAAAAAGCACAAGAGATAGAAAAACAAGTTATTTCTGTCTTGACAAGTATTGATGATGATACTTATAGAGCTATGTTTGGCAATCACGTAGAGGTTGTTGTTTCTAGAAAAGGAATAGAAGTTAACGAATACGACCATGACTAATACAGCAGACAAACTAAAAACAAGTGCCGCCGAAGCTAACGAAGCAATTAAAAAAGAACGTCGTGCTCTTGTTGAAAAATCAAAACTTATTCTTAAAGAAGAAACATTAAAGTTCTTTGAAGAAAATCCAAAGATTGCTTCATTTCAATGGGGACAATTTGAACCATGGAGAGA
>CAZSUZ010000040.1:7801-9228 GCA_964610165.1 uncultured Gammaproteobacteria bacterium | reverse complement strand
TAATTTGGAATCAGTATCTATATAGATAGTTTTAAAAAAGTAGTATATTATTTTATATGGCAGAAAAATTTACAAAAGCAAAAAAAGAGAAAAAGAAACCAAAAAAAAATAAAAAATAATATTTACTTTTTTTAATGACAATAATTATTGTCACTAAAATACTTCTATATTAGAATATGTTTGATTTGTAGTGTTGTATGGTTTAAGTATCTTCATCAAGTTTATATTCCAATATATCTCCTGGTTGACAATCTAAAGCTTTACAAATTGCTTCTAAAGTAGAAAACCGAATAGCTTTTGCCTTTCCATTTTTCAAAATAGAAAGATTAGCCATGGTTATACCTACTTTTTCTGTTAGTTCAGTGACGCTCATTTTTCTTTTAGCAAGCATCACATCAATATTAATTATTATTCCCATATTTCTTGTTAAACTATTAAATCATTTTCCGATTGTATTTCTATAGCATTTTGCACTAATTTTTGTAATACAGCTGAAAAAACTGCAACTACAAGAGGCGCAAATGTAAGCACTAATCCCATGAGAATTACACCTGGAGCATCATCTTGCTCTGCAAGGTAAAATATATATGGTAAAGAAATACCATAAAAGATACTAATCATAGTTGCATAATTTCTTATATTTTTTAAAGCTTTTACTGATAATTGTGAAAAAGTTTTATTTTGATCAATATAATTTAAAAGTTTTAATGTTTGGTATATGCCAATAAAAAATGGTATTGCAGGCAAATACATTCCAATTAACAGTGGATCATAACCTCCCCAACTAAAAGATCCAATAATACTTGGTAATCCAAAAATACATAAGGCTAGTACTGCTATTGCAATCAAATAGATCATAAACCTTAAAAATACTGTTGAACTTTTTTTTATATGTTGTTTCATAAATTAATCAAAATTATAAAAATAATATATTTTTTCAAACTGTTAAATCATTTTCAGATTTTGTATTAACTGCATTTTGTAACACTCTTTCAAAAACTTCTGAGACACTTGCAACTAAGATAGCCGCTGTAGTAGTAAAGATTGCCAATGCTATAACTCCAGCATAATCTTCCTGACTAGTAAATCTAATATAAGTAGCCCCTGCAAAAATAAAAGCTATAAGAATCATTGCACAGTATTTAATATTTTTTAAAGCTTTTACTGAATGTTGTGAAAATACCTTATTTTTCTCAATATCTGTAAGTAATTTAAAACCATTGTATAGGGCAACAAAAAATGGAATCGACGCGATGTAAGAATAAATAATTAATGGATCTTTATAAATACTAATTAAATCCAAATTTGTAGCTCTTCCTTCCGTTTGAGGAAACCAAATCATTCCGGCAAATACTGTCATTGCTATTAGTAAAATAACTGACTTTAAAAATAATGTCTGAGTATTTTTCATAAAGAAAATATAACTT
>CAZSUZ010000040.1:0-7701 GCA_964610165.1 uncultured Gammaproteobacteria bacterium | reverse complement strand
AATTGCTGTATTACCTAATTCTCATGGTTATGACGGTCAATTTTATTACAGTCTTTCATTAAATCCATTTACAAACTCAAGAATTAATGACGGAATAATGTTAGACAATCCACATTACCGCCAACAACGAATTATGTACCCATTTATTGCTTGGTTATTTTCATTTAATAGAATAATTATTCCTTATATACTAGTTGGGCTTAATCTATTTTTCATTACAATAATAGGATTTTATGGAGGAATTATTGCTCAAAAATTTCATAAACATGCATTATGGGGAATTATATTTGTCGTATGGCCCGGATTTTTATTTACATTTTCACGAAACCTCACCGAAATTATTGCTAGCGCATTTCTTCTTGCCGGTATTACTCACCTATTCTATAAACAATATATAGTTTCAGGATTACTCTTAGCCTGTGCAGTACTAAGTAAAGAAACAACATTAATTGTTCCTATTAGTATTTGTATCGCCAATATTTTCCAAATAAAAAAGTCATATAACAAACTCGTGTGGTATACAGCGCTATTTCCATTAGCAGTTTATCAAACCTGGCACATATGGCTTTCACAAAAATGGACCGATGCATGGACAATTGAAATTCACAATAATGTAGGTATTCCATTTATAGGATTATTAGATTTTATAAATAAAATCCCTACTCTTCCTAAAATGTTGCAAATATCATCTGTAATTGAAATTATATGTATAGCTTTTTTTGTATTTTTTGCCTATATATCTATTCAAAAAAATAATATTTCTTTATTTTTAAAAATTTCTTTACTATTCTATTCTGCACTAGTACTATCTCTGACAAAAACTGTTTGGGTGGAAGATATTGCATTTATGAGAGCTTCAACAGAACTTTTTATCATTGGTATACTACTTATAATTCAGGTAAATTGGCATGTTTATAAATATATTTTCCCAATGGGAATTATTGTGTGGCTTTATATGGTTATAGATATTCTTAAATTAAGATAAATATATATTTGATTTATACAGATATATGTATCGTATTAATTACGCTCTATATACTCATGTTAAAATAAAAGCAATATGAAACAAGAAGATTTAGAAAATCATCGAATTTATAAAATGAGTGTAGCAAGTGTTTATCCTCATTATGTTGCAAAAGCAGAAAAAAAAGGACGAACTAAAGCAGAAGTTGATGAAATTATTCGTTGGTTAACAGGATATGGTCAAAACGAATTAGAAACAGAACTAGAAAAACAGACAGATTTTGAAACGTTCTTTGCACAAGCTCCACACATGAATCCTTCACGAACTTTAATTACTGGTGTCATCTGTGGTGTTAGAGTTGAAGAGATTCAACATCCAACTATGCAAGCAATTCGATACCTAGATAAATTAATCGATGAGTTAGCAAAGGGAAAAACAATGGAAAAAATATTAAGAACAAAAACTTCATGATGGAATATGCCAGGCAACTCTATATTTCCTTCGAATATTTCTATATACTGCAACACAAAGTGTCAAAAATATAGTGGCAATTATTACTTCAAATTCTCCTGTAACTATTTTAAGTCCATTTGAGCTATTGAAAGATGCGTGCAAAAGTCCAATTATTAATAAACTTCCTGCTGTATCTATAAGTATCATACCAATCAAGTATCGGAAAAAAAAAGACAGCCCTAACATTACTGAAAAAGTTATCATTAAGTCTGAGAAGTTAGATTCCTTAAGTAAAAGTGGCATATGAATTGCTACAAATGCAGGTGCCGTTAAAATTGATCCTACCAATAAGCCTTTTTGCTTCATTAATTTCGTTTGAACAAAACCAGCCCATCCTGTTTCCTCCCATAAGTTAATAATTAAAGCTCCTGAAAGTAACGAAATAATATAACCTGTAAGTTCTGGCAATACATTATCTTTAGTGACATGCAGATTACCAGTAATTGCTGCAATTGCTATCGTTAGTAATGGAATTGAAATCAATGCCAACAGATAATATCTTAATCCTACTCGCCATTTAACCAGCCCGCCTAGAAATTGTTTTACTCCTGTTCTTCCATTTTCCCAGAATGTAATAAGGATTGATAAACCAAAAAGCCCTAGGTATGTCACTAGAATCAATCCAAGCTCAAGTGGTTGATTATTAAGTGATAACGCAGTTAGTATAATCCAACTCATGGATAGAACTATAGCCAGATAAATCCGAATCGGATCTTTGACAGAGCTTATGCGGAGCACCTTTATTAATTGCAGTTTATTAATTTTTGAACTCATTTATTGAATTATATGAAATGTGTAACAGTTTATCGAGTAGGAATTAAGTACTATTCTTTAATCTTGCTCATTCCGATCCATCTGCATTGCTCTTTTATTAATCCAATTAATGATAAATTATGAGAATGATACACTCTAAACTTTGGATCTTGGATTATTACATAGCCTTTGGACAACCAATGCCTAGCCCAATCTCCATCTTCACCACCATTAATATATTTATCATTAAAATTATACTGACTCCATAATGATTTCCTAATAATTGCGTTTGTTGTGCCAAGCATTCCAATTCGATAGCTTCGAAATTTAATTTTATTAAAATGTATTAAAGTATTTATATAATTTCTTGCTTTTTCTAGTATATTTGCTTTTTTATTGGCAAACGGATATGCAAAAACACCAGCAACATTTCTTTCTTTAAAATTACTTAATCCATCTTCCAACCAACTGTAAGATATAGGAGTAGAGTGCCCATTCATAAAAACTAAATATGTACCTGATGAAATTTCAGCGCCAATGTTACATGAATTTGCATGAGTAAATTGCTCATCATGTATTTTTACTATTTTAATTCTTTTCTTGTCAAAAAAATGAAACACCAATCGTTCAGAACCGTCATGAGAATTATTATCGACTATTACCAACTCAAATTGTTGATATGTTTGTCTCTTTAATATGGATAAAACTTCTTTAAGGGATTCACTCTCATTTTTTACACGTATTATAATAGACGTTTCCATGAGAATTATTATATTGAAGAGTTGGAATTATTTCAGAAAGATTTTGAATTAAGTTATGACATAGTACACTTGGCATAGCCTAGAGTTTGCTGAGCGTGTCGGTCTGGACCCTTTCAGTCCTTATAACTCGACAAGCTCTTGAGGCTAATTTTATCAAAAATGAGACAAATGAGACACCTAAAAAAAGCTGTCTCAGATTATACGATAAAAGTATTGAGTAGAGTTAAGTATTTATCCTGTAGTGTATCCGATACCCATGTTGAAGACAACACATCACTTATTGCATTATTTTGCACAATATCTTTACATGATTGAAAATAAAACTTTTCGTGCGTTGCAACAAATAAATAACATGGCCCATACGCTTCATTAAGCCTTCGAGCTTCTTCTATTAGGTTATCGTCATGCTTAGATCGAAATTTAACTTCTACCAAGAATACTTGTTTTTTATCATGTGATAGGAGAATAAAATCTGGAGCATGACGAAGCTTATTAATATATTCTTTATGGTCCAAAGAAAGTAGACTTTGGGCAAGTTCTGGGGTTTTATATTCATAACCATTTCTAATCACATCAAATTCGCCTTGGTCTCTAAACATCTGTTCAAAGATTGCTTCAGTTATTTTACCCTTTATAAGTTTTTCTGGGAATTTAGGATCCATAGTATTTAAATAGATTATCATAATTCACTCGTTTTCAGTAACGAAGACTACTTTTCATTTTCTATCCCTTTAGGAAGAATCCTCCAACTTCCCCGTTGTACAGGAACCATATGACTAACTGTAATATAGTCAGCTTCATCCATAGTTTCAAGAACCTTTGGATCTATAGTTTGTGATTTCTCTTGAACCTCTTTGAGGTGCTTTAATAGTGAAGAATCTGGTTTTGGAATGGATTGCAATTTTGTTTCGGTCTTTTTCGAGGCACTTTTTCTCCATGAAGGACAGTGAGTATCCCAAAGTCTATGTATTGATGTCTCAATTTCAATTGGTGGATATGTTGCGTACTTCATAACACCAACTTCTGCTATCTCTTCTCTAAATTGAGAATAATATTCGTTAATCTTTGATAACCCATCTTTAAAATTACTTGCCGTTATAAATGATTGATCTTCTCGTAAAAATAAAGGAGCTGTTTGTGCGTGAAGTTTATCACCGGAAACGAAAACATGACAGAAAGGTAAGTAATAAAGGTAGGCTAAGTCAACTTTATTTGAAGTACGTTCCTTAGCAATAATTCCATTAGAGGCTGCTAAGTAGAAAAGGAGATCTATGGAAAATACATACGCTGCATAAGGAGCAAAAATATTAAGAGCTGGTTTACTTTGCTTTTCCCACCGATCAATAATGGCTGTCCGGTGTCGGTCATCTATACCTAAAAAATTAAGCGCAAGATATAATACTTCTTTTGAACTATCCTGGACAAATTTGTCTATGAAAGATTTTATTTGCCCTAGACTACTTAGTTTTTCTCCCTGCGGAACAATGTTTTTAACAATACCAATCGCTGAATCAAAATTCAAAACATCTAATGTTTGTCTCCATTGTTGTGCAAACTCACGTTCTACTTCTCTGTATTCTCTTTTATGCCATCTGGCTAAGGCTTTTGCTTCAGGTGGTTCGTCAAAGTGAACACCAATCTTCCCGTCTGGCGATCTTTTTGTTACACCCTGATCAACAATAGGTCGACCATGATCTGTTTCAACGGGAATTCCACGTAAATTTCCAAGCACTAACCTACTATGGTGTACATTTGGTAGAGCTCTGGGGGTTTTAGCGGCAAGCTCACTAATGATTTTTTCTGCAGGTTTGCGAGGATTAGGTAAGGATAAATCTGCAAGCGTTTCTACATAAAAAAGTGGAGTGATGTTGGTTAAAAAATAATTATCAAGCCATACTGATTCATCAATACCAAAGCTTTGCAGTGCTGATTTATCAAATATTAATATGGGTCCCATATATGTTATCTAACTAAAAAACTTAATTTTCTTCCCTCAAAAAATTCATTAATTAGCTCGTTGTATCGAAAAAAGTCACTGAGCAATTCTAACAACAAGTCTATTTCAATTTTTCCATCAAGACGAAAGAGTTTGATTTTGCAGAAGGGTTTACCAGGGTCAAGGACTTTTCGTGTTTCCCAGTCGTATTGAAGTCTTTTTAAATGCTCCGATAAGGAATAAACCTTAACTGCAACATCAAAGTGGTTGAAAGTATTTGTGTTACCATCCCATATAAGATGGGCATATTTCTGTAATATATACTCGTTATCTACTAAAATTCGATCGTTTTGAGGATTAATCTCTTCAATTTCTATTTGCTTTAGTCCTACTTCTTTTTTATTTGATATATAAAACACCGTTTTCGTGACTGGCCAAGTGAAATCTAGTATTTGCTGATTTTCTGCACTACGGGCATATACTGTGACTCCTTTGAAGTTGGGATCATTCAATTTGTTTTGAGCAAAGATTGGACCTTGCCAATAATCTGCTTCGATTAGGTTTTTTAGCGAATGAGGGTCAGTTAACCGCAATGGATCAATAGCAAGTTTAAGTTGGATATCTTTTTCACTGGCTACTCTTTTTAATAATCCACCAATAGTAAAGTTTGCAGAATAAAATCTTCGCAAAAATGGATGATAATAAATGAGAAACTTGTCCTTATAAATAATTCCGTGATTTTCTAATTTAAAATCATTTGTTATTGTTGTTAGATTATATTTATCAAGATCTAAGTCTTGAATTTGTTGAAATACCTTTTGTTTAGACGGAATAAGACTAATATAGTTAGATTTGTTTGGAACATAAGATTCTAGTTCGCTTGCAATTATTTGTGTTGTTAAACGCTCCCTTGTTATTACTTTATCTGGCCCTTCCAAAAGAAAAATTATTATTCTATTAATTTGGTTAACTTCACTAATAAGAGTTTTTAGTGGAATCTTTTTAAGAAGATCAGTAACTTCGAAATGCGCTTCCTTTAGCAAATTTCCAAGTTTTGTATTACTTTCCTTTTCAGGAGAGTAAAAACGCGGAATATTTATCGGAAATTCATTGATATTTCCAAGTTCCTCTCCAAGACTTACAAATATCTTATCAATCTTTTGGAGTGCCGTTTTATTTTTTGTTAATTTATGAATTATTCTCATATTTTTACAGTTCAATAGATTTGCCATCTTTACCGCTGATCGTCATTTTAATTTTTGAATCGAGCTTAGGATGTTTATCAAAAAAATCCTTATTTTCACTTATTACGTATAAAGTTTCATAAATCGTTACATCCTCCCGTTTTAAATCTCTACCTTTTAAAGTCCCATCTCTATATAGTTTTTTTACTGTTGTAGGATGAATACCGTAGTTTGATTTTAATTGCCAACCTTTTACCACGACATCATATCCATAATCATCTTCAAATATTTCTAAAGGAACAACGCCTTCCTTAAAATTTCGTTGGCAATCGAGGCATCGGATTCCCTTTAAATCCCACCATGTATTATCTCCAGATATTGATTCGTAACAAATTCCACAAGTATACCCAACCTTTCCATCGTTTAAGAGAAATCCGTCAGGCTCTTTTTCAAGCCGACGTTTTCGCATAGCTTCTATACCATCATGTTCACCAACTAATCTTGCTAGCTGCACCAAATTATTTGAAGCATATTTTTGTCTTTTCGCATCATCAATTTTTGATTTAGGCTTTGGTTCCTCTTTTTTACCTGCAAGCTTAAACATGTCTTCTTCTCGCTCATAACCTTTTAGCTGCCCATTCAAATAACCAAGTCTGTACATAACACTATTGGAGAGTAATCGCCAGTTTGTATCTTCTAGAAGGGTTTTGATTAATTTTTCTAACTCGGAGGAACTCACCCTTTCGTTTCTTGAGGAATCTGCATCTTGAACTGTAAAGGGGACAATAACGTATTGTCCAATCTCTGGCCTATCAAAAGATAGCTTACTATATTTAGATTTCTCTAGATTTTCACTCAGTAGTTTTTCTAAGTCGCTAATTGTCGTCTTCTTAAGTTGTAGAGAACGCTCATAGACTGGATTATCATACTTTTGTTTTTCTTCTTCTCGTACAACTGCAGCTACTTCCATTGCTTCAGTTGTCTCAATGTATTCTTGACCGTCTTTATCGGATAAACAAAACTCTGCACGATACTTTTCTAAGAGTTCCTTGTCTTTTTTCTCCTTAGCTTCTTGCTCGTCCTTCCATTTTTTATGGTCACTCACGTCTTTGTCTTTATATCCACATTTTGAGCAAGTTGAAGTAAATATAGTTATGTCACCTTTAATTTTGAGATCTGTTTTTAGAACATGTTTACATTTGGGACATTTTGGCGGATCATATTTCCATTCTGTACCGTCTTCAAACAAAGATTGTCTTTTTTTGCATTGAGTACACTCAAACATAAACATCATTCGTGCTGTAGGTTCATAGGAGTTGTATAAATCTTTATGGGTAACAACAGTTGGAGAGCTACAAATTTTACACAGAATATTTTGGGGAGCTGGAGTATTATCGTAAAGTTCTTGCATCCGTCGATCTCTATCCATCCACTCCTGAATCGTTTCTTTTTTGTGTAGATACCGTTGGCCTTTCATTGTGAAAAGCATCAAGTTCAGGCATTTATTCATTTCCTGCTCAAATTTCTCTTGAGTATATTTAGCAAAACAGGTATCTTTTTCTTTGGCGAAGCTATCTCGAATAGACCAGT
>CAZSUZ010000039.1:0-9711 GCA_964610165.1 uncultured Gammaproteobacteria bacterium | reverse complement strand
GTCGTAGCGATCTTCATAATGTTGTGGGGATTGGAGATATTGAAATGGCATATTTGTGCTAACTATTAGTTAGCAATAGTATATTCGATTTCGTGTGATTTACCTATATAATATTGATTAATGAAATCCAATGAAAAACAAACCAGCAAAAAAGAAAAATTATCTCTAAAGAAAAAGATAACATTAAAATCCACAGCTATATTTTTCGGAGCAACTTGGATATTAACAATACTAATTTTTTTAGCTTTTCTTGTAATAGGAACAAACTTTTTTCAAACAACAGTAGATAAAGGACCTCTTCAAAATGATATCTGGGTAGTGATTTTAATTGTCGATATTTTGGGCGGAATTGGATCGTTCTTAATTTTCAGCATGCTTTTAACAGCAATTGCTATGAGAAACAAAAAAAGTGAGAAGAAAAAAACATCTCTAGCAAAAAAACTTATTTCCTTTTTGTTATTTTTTGTATACCTAGCAGTTCTTCCAATTTACTTATTTATTAAAATTTGGAATCCAAAACAATTGATTTCATCTTTTAAAAATACAAAGAAAAAATTAAGTAAGAAAAATGCCATATCTTTTGGCAAAAAAGCCCTGGCATCACTGCCAGTTCTTTTTGTTTTACTACCCGTGTGGATTATTGGCTACTTCTCAGTGGGAGCTATCACAGCTGACAGCTTAGGGTTAGTGCCATATCAAATGGATATTGTTGGGACTGGATCTATGTATCCAACTTTCCCAAAAGGTGACGGTCGTGATCCAAAAGAGTTAGCTCAGCAAGTAGTTGGTAGACAGGATATGTTCAACTATCCCAATGGTCTTGAGCTCGGTGGAAAGAGATATTTTAGTCATACTATCACCCGTGGAGATATTATTACCGTAGAAGATGATAAAACAAGAAAAGCTACTGAAGAAGTATATGGAGATCCATCTGGTTGGTTGAAACGCGTCATTGCTGTTGCTGGAGACACTTTAGAGATCAGGGATGGCATCGTGTATCTCAATGGTGAGGCTCAAAAAGAACCATATGTTGCTAAGGCAAGATCCACGTTCGGACAATCTTTCTTAGAAGAATGCAAACAGGTAACCGTTCCTGAAAACTCAGTCTTTGTAATGGGCGATAACAGAACTGGAAGTCGTGATTCAAGAGATGTCGGCTTTTTTAACATCGATGATATTAAATCCGTATACCCATTTGATAAACAATTAAAATCCCTAACTCAAAATTGGCATGACACCACAAACGACCTTGAAGAGTCTTCACGCATCAAACTTGATAAAGAAAAATATTTGGAAGAACTGAACAAAAAACGAGAAGAAGAAGGATTGAAGCCACTTACATACAATGAGAAGTTAGAACAATCAGCTCAAAAAAGAGGTGAAGTAATTTTGAAATACAATGATTTTTCATTTGAAGCAACTGCTAGTGCTTACACAATGGAAAAAGCTATTCATGAAGTAGGTTATTACAACACTTTTTGGGGTGAAGCTCCATCTAATGGTTACTATGAATCTGATGAACTTCTAGAAAACCAACTTGAATTTCCCGATTCTAAGGAATTTATTTTTGATAAAAGATTTCAAGAAATTGGTATCGCTGAAGTCAGCGGTGAAACAAATGGATGTCCATCACATGTGATCGTGCAACACTTTGGTGGGTACGTTCCACCCAACTATTCAGCGTCTGATATACAATCCTGGGAAGAAGCACTGTCTTCTTTAAGAAATATTCAACCAAGTTGGAATGACTTGAAAAATTCTGGAGACTATTACAACCGACATAAAGATAAGATAGATAGAATTACTTATATTATTGATTTACGCATTAACAAAATTACAGACATTGTTGGTACTATGAGAGCAAACAAGTGGTTCTCGACAGACCAAAGAGCATTTGTTGAATCTGGTGATATGGCCTTGTATAAAGAACAAGAAGAATTAGCTACATTTTTGAATAGCAACTAATTTAGCAGTTAATATACGTCACAGGGTTTTGATTACTCTTAATGTAATCTGCAATATTCTTATACAGATACAAATCTCTAATTTCTTTTGGAGCAATATTGCCTACAAATTCCCAGCGTTCTGTATTAACTGTTTGATCAGTAAGTTCTTCTTGTGGTTTGGTGTTAAATGTTGAGTTTTGAGGCAACCAGTGTTCTATTGTATACACTTCTTGAACAATATTCTGATAGACCGCAAAAGCATACTTTGCATTATTTCTTCTTTCACCAAGTTTCCAAGAGTGACGAGTGTAATCATACAGTTTAACTGGATCTAATCCATAACGAAAAGTTGCGTTAAGTTTGAAGGCAATTACTGGATGTTTTACTTCTATTGGTTCAGCTTGGTAAGTAGCAACAAGTTGTTCAACACTCATTCGTCCGAATTCTTTTGAATGATATCCCCGTTGAAGATTTGTAAGATTTTGAATATCGAAACAATCAATGATTGAGGCTTCAATTCGTTTTACTGTTTCATCGTCTTCAATCCCGTGAATGACAATTTCTATTTTTGGCTGTAATCCGTCATTAATAATATCTTGAATTCTTTTAACCTTTTCTTTTTCAGATTTTTCTAGTAAATGTGAAAAACATCGGTCACCCTTACCTTTACCAACATAAAAAATTTCATCATTACGAGGATCAATGTATATGTAAACATAGGATTTAAGATCTTTATGAATTGATGGAGGGAATTTTCTGATCATAATTGCTTACTTTCATTTAGCAGATAGTCTTATTATATCCTGATTTTAGCGATATAATGAGTCGTAATGAAACTAACAAAATCACTTTTTATCGAATACTTAGATTCACCACTCCACATGTGGTTGAAGGCTCGCAGTGAAGTGACTCCCAAAGCTCCCTCAGTCTATGACCAGCACATCATGAAGCAAGGTTATGAGATTGAAAAACTTGCCAAGGTGTTTTTGGAGAAAAAAGTAACTCGTGAGTATCCGGCTGGCACAACAATTTCCTTTGAAGAAACGCTGACTGATGGTAACTACCAGTCACGTATTGATGCTTTGGTACATGACACCACTAATAACACCTATGATTTATATGAAATAAAAAGTAGCACCACTATTCATACTGAGCACAAGTATGACGTGACTTTCCAACATTTGGTTGCGAAGGCGAGTTTGCCAGTACATAAAACATACTTAGTACGTGTGAATAGTGATTATCGACGTGAAGGAGAGATCGATCTCAATCAGCTATTTATCATTGAAGACATGGAGCATGAGATAACTAAAAGAGAGGATGAGGTCTATGAACTTCGTTCAGATGCTTGGTCAACTCTAAGACTAGAAACGATGCCAGCTGATGAGCATTGTTTCAACCCAGGCACTTGTTCATATCCTGCAATCTGTTTTCCAAATTTACCTGACTATCCAATTTACGACTTGAGCCGAGGGAGTAAGAATCAGTATCGAGAGTTGATTGATTTAGGTATTCAGTCAGTTAAAGACATCCCTGATACTTTCAAACTAACCTCAAAGCAAAAGATGCAGATTCAGTCTGCTCGCAGTGGACAACCAATCATTAAACACGATGCAATTAAAAAACAACTTGATAGCTTGGAATACCCAATCTATTTTCTAGACTATGAAACGTATGCAGAAGCCTTGCCGATGCATGATCATTACGGACCATATCAGCAAATCACCACTCAGTTTTCTATTCATGTCGCAGAGTCTACAGAGAGCGAAGAATTTAAACACTATGAATTTCTTGCTCGGGAGAAAAATGATCCAGCTCCAGAATTAGCAAAAACACTCTGTGATGTCATTGAGGAAACTGGCACCATTATTGTTTGGAATAAAGGATTTGAGTGTGGCAGAAATGAAGAATTAGCAATACTTGTACCAGAATATGCAGAGCAATTGGCAAGCATTAATAAACGAACTTTTGATTTAATGGAGATCTTTTCCAAAGGTTTGTACATTGATTACCAATTTCATGGGAGTGCTTCAATCAAAAAAGTATTACCTATCTTAGTTCCAGAGTTGAGTTACAAAACCTTAGAGATTGGAGAGGGTGCTACTGCCATGATTAAGTGGTATGAGATGGTGTATGGCGACATACCTGATGAGGAGCGAGATAGCATTGCAAATAACTTATTGACGTATTGCAAATTGGATACATGGGCAATGGTGGAGATTTGGCGAAGACTTAAGGATATAGTTGCCAACTAAAACTGCCCATCAAGAATATTTTCAACACAAAGTTCGTGGAGATATACTTCACCGTTGTCTTCAATGAGTTGATAGTAGATTCTCGCTTTATGTGCTTCGAAGTCATTAGCAACCACCTCAGAGACAGAGCTTCCTTTTATGGAATCAAGATATTCTTGATTGTCTGACTTGGAGTTAAGAACAAGTAAGTTACTATCCAAGACATGAGACAAACCTTCACTGACTTGATGATTTATTGATGGTTCATACTCAACAATGTCACCAGTTATTGCATCAATAATCGCAAATCCTTGACACTCAGTACCGCAACCCCAAGTTGCTATGGTGTAATGCCCAGCAAAGTTGGGACCTTCTGCACTTTGCTTTGTAATAGTTGTTTGAAAAAGCTTTGCATCGGGCAATGAATCAAAGTTTACATCTGCAGTTTCTCCAGCATATGGTTCTACTTTTTTATTTACTTTTGAAACAATTTCATCACACACTGAAACTGAAGTTTTTGTGTTTTTTACGACATCCTTTTCTGCAAAAAAGTATTTGTGGCTTAATAATCCAAGCAAGAAACTCAACAGAATCGGTACGAATATAACTTTTTTCATTTTTTTTACTTCTTAAAAAACTCAAAGGCACATGGTTTTTATTACGCTTTTAAATTCTACTATAAAGGATTTAAATGAATATTGTGAATGAAGGAATCATAATGCCACTTATATTTGCAGTGAAATCTAATAGGACATTCAAATGATGGAACTATAGCAATGATATTTTTAGTCATATTGACTAATGATAGGAAATGATAAACAATGATAAAAATGCACATAGAAGATGAGTTCTATACTATTCATGAAGTAGCAAAAAAACTAAAAATTTCCTATTTAACAGTTTATAGGTGGATACAAGCAAAAAAGCTAATTGCAATTAAAGTTGGTAAACAATACAGAGTTAGCAAAAGTGAATTAGAGAAATTTTTAAAAAATGACTAATAAAAACAATATTCACGATCAAAATTGGATAGATAACCTAGAAAAACACTTCAAGGTTGAGTCTAATAAAATGACTAGAGCTACTTATACTACCCTAGTTAACTATAGCACTGACCTCGAAAAAAGATTTCAACGATGGTATCGATATAAGGAAGGCTTTTCAGTAACGTTGATTGAGCGTATTTTAGAAGAAGAAAATGTTCAAGAAGGCGAGTTCATCATTGATCCTTTTCTTGGATCAGGATCTACATTAATTGCAGCTAAAGGAAAGGGTATCAATGGATTTGGTTATGAAATTAATCCATTCGTTGCAGATTTAGCCGAAGTTAAACTTAATGACTATTCTATTTCTGATACTAAACTTTTTGAAACTATTATTAATAGAATTGAAGCAAATGAAATAGATACTAATAGTTTTAAAAAACCTCAATTATCAATATTTGATAAACTTTTCGAATCTGATACAGGTGAATATCTTTTAAAATTGATTGAAGATACAAAAAAATATCATAAAAATAAAAAGGTAGAAAAGTTATATAAAATTGCAGTTCTATCAATCGCTGAAGAACTGTCAAATTACAGGAAAGCAGGAAATGGTTTAAAGATACGAAGAGCTAAAAAATTTATCCCTGCTAACACTGTTGATGCAAAGAATTCACTAATTAAAAAACTTAGAATTATTAGTAAAGATCTAAATTTTGCAAATAACTCTGAAAATAAAACTAAGCAAGTTATTCTAAATAAAAGCTCGTTGAAAGGGCTGGATGAAATTGAAAATAATTTGTTGTCAGGTTCAATCTTTTCACCTCCCTATGCAAATTGTTTTGATTACACAGAAATTTATAAAATTGAATTGTGGCTGGGCAAATACGTAAAAAATTATCCAGAATTAAAACCGATTAGAAAGCAGTCGGTTAGATCTCATCTAAATGCGTTCTCTAAAGACCACAGAAGTACTTTATTCAGGAACAACTATTTGGATTCATTGATAAATGAGCTATCAAGTAGAACTCTTTGGGATAAAAAGATTCCAAAAATGATCGAATACTATCTAGATGACCTAAATAAGCTTTTATTGAGTCAGTTTGAAAAGCTTAAAAATGGAGGATTTTGTAAGATAATTGTAAGTAACTCAGCGTATGGTGGATTAATAGTGCCAACTGACTTACTAATCAGCTCTTTTGCTGAACAAATTGGATATAAGGTAGAAAAAATTGAGGTAGTGCGTTACATAATCACTAGCTCACAACAATACAAGCAAACAGATTCTAACAAAAAATACTTGAGAGAAAGCATTATTCACCTACGAAAATGAAAACAATAAAAGTTAAAAAACTACCAGCAAAAACAGAACAAAATGTTGTTTATATTATTGATGATAGAAAAACAACAAAGTTCACACATGGTTTCTATAAATATCCAGCAAAATTTATTCCTCAAATTCCTGGATGGGCCATTGATAACTACACAGAAGAGGGTGATTTCGTGCTTGATCCATTTGCTGGGTCAGGAACCACCTTAGTAGAAGCATATCGAAAGAACAGAAAAGCTTTAGGAATTGAGATTGATAGCTTTGGGAAAATCTTAACAAAAACGAAAACAACTCTTCTATCAGCAAAGGAACAAAAAATAATTTCAAAATTTACAGATAGTCTAGACTCCTCTTTTATCATTCCAGAAATAAAAAACCTAAATCACTGGTTTAGTGAAGAAAATTGTAGAAAATTAGGAATTATTAGATCTGGTATTGATAAAGTTGAAAACAATAAGATAAAAAACTTTTTACAGGTTGCACTTGCTAGTATTATCAGAAAATCTTCATTTGCAGATGAGGTATCGCCGAAACCATATGTATCAAAGAAGCACCCAAAAAAGCCAATCAGCAACGTAATTGGACTTTTTAAAAAAAATTTACAATCAAACTTGGAGAATATTAAATTACTAGAAAAAGAATCTAATAATTTATTTGAGCCACAAATCATTGGCAATGATGCAAGAAAAATTGAGTATGATAAGAAGGTCCAGCTAATTGTAACTTCTCCACCTTATATTAATGCCTTTGACTATGTCAGAACCCTAAGACTAGAAAATCTCTGGTTGGGTTTGGAAACAGAGGATAATCTTCTTAACATAAAAAAACAACATATTGGAACCGAAGCTTTTTCAGTCAAGTCTTCTATAAATGAAGAAATACTAAAGTTTATTGATGATAAAACAATGAAAAGGATAAAAGAAAAAGATGAGAAAAGATATAAGGTTGTTGCAAATTTCTTTGATGATATGAAAAGACACCTAGAGCAATCATATGATGTATTAAGAAAGAATGGTGTCTACGTTTTAGTAGTTGGAAATAGTAAAATAAGAGGAATTGATATTGATACTTCAGATATATTAACAAAAATTGCACTAGATATTGGATTTGAATTAGAAAATAAATTTGGTTACCTAATTCAAAACCACTATCTTAGAATACCAAGACAAGGAAATGGTGGACATATTAAAACTGATTGGATAGTTGTATTAAGAAAGAAATAAATATGGCAAAAAATGATAGAAGTAAAAAAATATGGCATTTACCTAAAAGAGGTTCTGTTCATCAAACAATTGCAATGATACACATCATTGATGAGAAGAATATTGATGGAGCCAGATGGAATCCTCAAAAACAAGAGCTTTTAGGGACTGAGATTGGAAAAGCTGGTCTTTCAAGAAATGGTAGGGCTTTGACTCACCAATCTGTTAGAACTTTATTGGCAAATATGCCTCAATATTTAGGTTTTGTATTTAAGAATAAAGAAGGAAATTCTTCTAAATTAAACATTACAAAAGTTGGTTTTAAACTGCTAAAAACTCATCCTAAGGAAAAAGTTTTTTGTTTCACTAACGAAGGTAGAAAATACGAAAATACCATAGACACATATATCAAAAATAATGTTTATATAACTGAATCAGAAGTTTTTAAGGAGCAATTATTGAAGTTAATAATTACAAATCCTAATATCAAGAAGGATTGTGAAGATATTTTACTTTTTCCATTTAGATTCACTCTAAAGCTTTTATTAGAATTAAATTACTTAGACAAAGAAGAGCTTGCATATATCGTTTTTCATTCAACCAATGAAAACTCAATAAATTCTGTTAAAGAAAGAATTCTTTCATTTAGAGAACAAAAAATTGAAAGAAGAAAAGCCGAGATTAATGAATATTGTAAAACAGAAGAAGGTCAGCTGACTCTTGTGAAAGCTCCAACAGCAGGTTATTACATGGAACTTTGTGCATCATCTGGCTTATGTGAAAAAGATAAAATTGAAATTGAAAACTATAAAACATTACAAACAATTAAATTGAAAAATAAAGATTTAGTAATAAAATCTTTGGAAGAATTTAAGGATATAGAAGCATTTAACTTTGGTGATGATATAGAATTGTGGTCAGTTTATTTTGGTGATCCAGATGTAAAATTCCCGCCCTTTAATACAGAAATTAAGTATGGGGGCACTAATGAAGTATTAGTTACTGTGAGTAATGATGGCATAATTCATAGAAGTTTCTCATTAGGTCCAGAGAAAAGCTCTGCTCTTATACCCGTTTTTTCTGAAACAGAATATCAACTGGCCGTGATAGATTTATCAACTGGCAAGGAGCTGGGGAAATTTAAGAAAAAATTTGATTATTTAGAAAATGAATATGTAATCAATTTGAGTAATGAATACCAAGTTGACGAGTTAGATATTGCAATTGCAGTAACTGATATGTTTTCTAGAAAAAGTGGTTTTGATAAAAAATATGAGTCAAAATTATTAACTCTTGGAAAGCATCTAGGTAGGAACTTTTTGCTACCAAATTATAAAGGAGGAAGACTTGAATTTTTGTTTTCTAAACTCTTAGACTCTCTCGAATCAAGCGAAGTAATTGACTCTTTTGAGTGGAATGGACGAATTGGTGATTACGGTCTTGCACTTCCAGCACTAGGTGGAAAACAAGGATATCCAGATCTTATTTTTGAAATTGATAAATATTTATTTGTTCTAGAGCTTACCACCATCAGATCAAATAGCCTTCAATGGAGTGCTGAAGGAGCATCAGTTCCAGAGCATATAGAGAAAATTAAAAAGCAATATATAGATAAACAAATTATAGGTATTTTTTCTGCACCTAAAATTAGTCCTAGAGTTCAAACGCAGTTAGATTTGCACTTGAAACACAACGGAATAAGCATAAATTTTATAGATGTTTTTGAGTTATCAAAAATATTGCAAGAAGCAAAGTCCAAACAAGAATTAATAAAAAAGTTAGTGTAACTAAATAAAATCGTTGACAATTTTTTTCAACAGTGATACTGTGTTCTTATATTATTAAGCAAGCGAGCTTAGATACCGTTTATCTTGGCAGATAAACAAACCTTTTCAAAGGTCCAAGTTAGCCAACCACTCGCGGTTGATTGACTTGGGCCTTTTTTCATGGCCTCAAGTTAGAAGGAGGCCATATGGCACAAATACAAATAACAGAAGTAGATATCAATCTACTCAA
>CAZSUZ010000038.1:8887-10198 GCA_964610165.1 uncultured Gammaproteobacteria bacterium | reverse complement strand
GAACCACCAGCTATACCAAATAGACCTGCTACTGATCCAGGAGGAGGAGTAACAACTGGTAATGAAATGCCTCAACCAAAACAATAAATTGTTTTTAAAGCCGCAAGCACAAAAGCTTGCGGTTTTTTTATTTCTAACAGTAAATATACATTATAAATAGTAAACCTGTTATAATAAAAAGGTTATTATGAAGTTTATAAAAAATTTATGAAGAAAACTGCTCTCATTACAGGAATATTAGGTCAGGACGGCCCATATTTAGCAAAACTCTTACTAGAAAAAGATTATAAAGTATATGGACTTATGCGAAGATACTCAAAGCCACACTATGGTAATTTAGAGTATTTAGGCCTTATGGATAAAGTCGATTTTATAGAAGGTGACCTTACAGATGAAGCATCACTTATAAACGTTGTAAAAACACTTAGACCAGATGAAGTATATAATTTGGCAGCACAATCTTTTGTTGGTTCTTCATGGGAACAATCAAAAATAACAACAGAAATTAACTCTTTAGGAGTTCTCTATTTACTTAATGCAATAAAATTCTTTTCACCAACAGCTCGTTTTTATCAAGCATCAACTTCAGAAATGTTTGGTGCTTCTCATGATAATTTTAGACAAGATGAAAATACAAATTTTCACCCAAGAAGTCCATACGGTGTTTCAAAAGTATATGCTCACTGGATGACTGTCAATTTCCGAGAATCTTATAAAATGTTTGCCGTAAGTGGTATATTATTTAATCATGAATCTCCACTCCGTGGAATTCAGTTTGTAACAAGAAAAATATCAGATGGTGTAGCACGAATTAAAATGGGACTTTCAAAAGAATTATTACTTGGTGATTTATCTCCAAAAAGAGATTGGGGGTTTGCCGGTGATTATGTAGAAGGAATGTGGATGATGCTTCAGCAAGAAGAACCAGATGATTATGTTCTTGCAACAGGAGAAACACATTCAGTACAAGAATTTGTAGAACGTGCTTTTGAAGCAGCAGGACTAGATAATTGGAAAGACTATGTAAAAATTGATCCACGTTTTAAGAGACCAGCTGAGGTTGTACACTTACATGGAAATCCAGCAAAAGCTCATAAAAAACTAGGATGGAAACCAAAAGTTAGTTTTCCTGAGCTAGTAAAAATGATGGTTGATGCAGATATTGCTAGATATCAAACAAAAAATAGTTAATCACATCATACGTTATGGATGCAAAAAAAGATTTAGACTCTCAGCAACAGCATTTAACTGCTGTCAACTATGATCTACGCATTACAAATTTAGCCAGGTTTATTGGTGAAAAATTAAAAA
>CAZSUZ010000038.1:0-8787 GCA_964610165.1 uncultured Gammaproteobacteria bacterium | reverse complement strand
AACTATGATCTACGCATTACAAATTTAGCCAGGTTTATTGGTGAAAAATTAAAAAAACAAGGTGTCATTCCCATGTCCTCCTTTGTCATTCCCGCGAAGGCGGGAATCTATGGATCCCCGACTCGTCACTCCGTTCCTCTCGAGGATGACAAATCAGTTAAACTCATGGATATTGGTGCCGGAAGTGGCTTGATGTTGAAATATTTTAAAGAATTAGGATATGAAGTTTCTGGTATTGAACTTGATCCAACGCTTGTTGCGAAAATGAAAAAAGATCATGAATTAAAAGGACTTTCTATCGAACAGGGAGATATAACTAAATTAAAAGGAAAAGAACAATATGACGTTGTTATCAATAATGACGTTATAGAACATATTGAAGATGATAAAAAGGCAATAAAAAATCTTTGGTCTTATGTAAAACCTGGTGGCATATTGATAGTAACTGTGCCTGCTCATTCATTCCTCTACTCCCAAAGAGATCGCGACTGGGGGCATTTTAGAAGGTATGACAGA
This sequence comes from uncultured Gammaproteobacteria bacterium, assembly GCA_964610165.1. Classification (GTDB taxonomy): domain Bacteria; phylum Patescibacteriota; class Microgenomatia; order UBA1406; family GWC2-37-13; genus MFZZ01. Next base: position 8,271 of record CAZSUZ010000038.1, on the reverse strand, counting down.
CGTGATTTAGTTCAAAAAATGATTGAAACGACAGGAACAGTACAATTTATAACGTATTGGAATTTTCTAGGATTTTTTGTATATCTTTTGATGGAAAAAATTCTCAAATTAAAACTTCATGAAGAAATACGTTATAAAGAATCAAAAGGTAATAGCATAATTAAAAAAGCGGTAGACTCTATTTTGCAACTCGAAAAAATAATTGGAGGTTTACCTATAGGCCTTAGTTTAGTTGTTGGATTAAAAAAAGAACAAGAAATTAACTAGTTATTTATAGTTTTTATAATTCCTGCTATATTTCTGAGTCGTTCAATAAGTATTTGTGGGCTATTCAATATTATTTTTTTAATCCCCCAATTTTTAAGAATAACTAATATCCAGTTTTTAAAATCAAGCCAGGCTTTTTTCCCTTGTAAAACTGTGGATGAAGTTGCATGTTTTTTATGCACAGCATAAGTGCTAGAAACGACAATATTATCATAACCGTTGCGTGCAATACGTAAAGATAAATCAATATCTTCAAGATAAGAACCAAATTTTTCATCAAAAATGCCTGCTTTTTCTAACGCTTCATGGGCATAAATAATTGCTGCGCCATTTGTAGCCATAACTTTTGTGTATTCGCTGTCTGGGATAGTTTTAATCCCTAACGCCTTTCCTTTAGGTAGTATCTCTAAACCAACACTTTCTATCTCATTTCCTAAAGAGTAAATAATTGGATTTATTGACCCTGTTTTTTTTGAAGCATATTTCATAAGATGTTGAAGAAAATCATCTGGCAGTGTAACATCGTCGTTAATAGTACCAGTCCATCTAAAAGTTGAAGTATTTAAACCCACATTAGCTGTTGAAGCAAATCCTGTATTATTGTCTATTTGTATAAAACGAATAGAATTATATTTTTGACGAAATGACCATAGGTCATTTTCATGTAATGCACTTGAAACAATTACTATTTCATCAAATTGTGCATACGATTTTTTGTTTACCTCTAAAAATTCATATAACATTTCTAATTTCATATTAGCTACAGTAATACTTACACCATCTTGAAGAATAGGAAGTATTTTTGTATCTGAATATTTTTTCTTTACTAATGAAATAAGTACTCTTCCTAGTAAACTAAAATGTTTCTGAGCATATATTTTCATGGAGTGGAAAAAAATATTTTTTTTAAGAGTACTATCCCATTTTTTGAAAGATTCTCCTCCACTATGTTTATAGTTAATTGAGATAAAGCCAAATGGAACATGCTTTTTTAGAAGTCGTTTAGTTAAATCACTATCTTCAAACCAAATAAAAAATCGTTCATCCCAACCACCCATAAGAATGAGCAATTTTTTTTCTATTAGTAAAGCGCCTCCTGTAAGTGTTTTATGTGTAAATAACGATAAAGGTACAAGCCATTTTAAAGGGGTAAATTCTGCAAGTAGAGATAAAACAGACGGTACAGGTTTTATATAGTTTTCAGATAAGGGTTCTGGCGAACTCGCTTGAAATTTTTGTTCTTTTGTTTTTAACAACCATTCATGAATAGATTCTACAGATATTTCAATATCAGGATTAAGAAATAATAACCAATCCCCTTTTGAAACTGTTACTCCTTGATTACAAGCAAAAGCATAGCCTCTATTTACGTTATTTTTTATCAATGTTACTAAAGGATATTTTTTATGAATCGTTTCTTCTGAAAATTCTTTCGATGCATTATCGATAACAATAATTTGAAATTTCTGTTCTTTGTGAAGATTTTCTAAAAGATTCGATAATTTCTCAGGCGTATTATGATGAACAATAATAATGCTAATTCGTTCGGTTGTCATATACTTTTTTAATAAAATAAAGATTTATAATAAATCCAGTAGTTTCTGTAATAACCATAACCACTGCTGCAGCAATAACGCCATATATAGGAAGAGCAATAATATTTAGAACAATATTTAATACAGTATTAGCAATTCCATAAGGTAAAAATCGTTGTACAATATTTGAACTTTGAATAACAGTACTAAGCGGTGCATTAATAAAAAAGAAGAATACCCCTAATGAAAATATTTGTAAGATAGGAACCGCTTCCATATATTGATTACCAACTGAATATAAAATAAGAAGATCTGCAGCAACATATAAAAAGCCACCTAACATAGCTCCCATCAATATAAATAACAGTGTAATCTTTAGCAGATTGTTACGCGTAATTCCTTTTTGTTTAGCAGCAATGGGAAATAAATTATGGGAAAGAGCAGTTGGAACAAGACTAAGGGTTTCTAAAAATCTATAAGCTACAGAGTATATACCAAGAGCCGTAGTATTTAATAAATATTTAATAAGTAATGAATCACCACGACTATATGCAAATGATGTAATAATAAGTAAGGCATAAGGAGAAGCAGATGTAAGCATATTGACTGACTCTGCAATTGTTGTACGCTTCATTTTTTTAATGATTGACCAAGGCATGTACCATATAAAAGTTATAAGTGATGCAAGAAAATAGATATACATAACATCAACGATAGTAATAAACGGCAGGAAATAAAGTCCAAGAAAGAATATTCCCATGCGAATAATTGTTTTTAAAGTTACTGTAAAGGATTCATGCTTTTCAAAATAGTAACCATCAGTTACAGACATAAATGATTCAACAATTAATGTAAGAATAAGCAATGTATTAATCGTAAGACTAAATGTTTTTGAGAAGAATAAAAATGCTACAACAAATACAATTGAGATAATAAGTGTAATAGTTCTTAAGGTTAATACCTTAATAAAGTAATCATCACGTTCCTCTATCTTGACCACTTTTTTTATATACCATTGGACTAAACCAAAATCAGCAAAATAAGTAGCAAATTGAATTAATGTTATAAAAAGTGTAAATTCTCCGAATAATTGAGGTACAAATGTACGAGCAAGAAAAAGAAAAACAAAAATGTTAATTACTTTACTAAAAATAAGTCCTACTAAATAAAAAGTAGATTTTTTGAGAAGTGAATGCATAATATTCTATTATAGCCCCCAGCTATATAAAGTTGCTGGCCAGATTGAGTATGGATTATCATCTAAGGTGTAATGATCTGTAAAAAGTTCTTTTTTAAAGTTTTTTTCTACATATTGGACAACATCTTCTGGAAGGGTTGTATCATCTATAAAGATAAATCCAGACGGATATTGTTTCATAATATTCTGAAGATCTTGTAAGTTGCTTATAAATTTTGTATCTTTGCGACCAGTAACAATTTTTTCACCCTTATTATTGCGAGTAAAGTTTGTTTTTTTCATGGGGCCAGCATCTTCCCAACGAAATAAGTATGAAGGTTCATAATTTTCTCCCATATACCAAGCCAATCTATCTGCCCAAGTATCTATAACTGCAGTTTTTTTATTTTTGATATCTCCCTTTTTGGTAATAATTGAATAGATTTGATCATAATCTACAAGTGCTATTTCACGAAATGTATAGTCCACAGAGTAAAAAGAAAGTGGCTTTTTAACAAATTTATCACCATTTCCAATAATACTAAGAACAATACATGTGGGAATTGCGACATATAAAGCACTACTAAAGATCCATTTTTTGTCTTGTATTACTAAACGCGAAAGATATGTTAGAAAATATGCCATTCCAATAAATAAGAATGGGAAAATTGGTAATAAATAACGACTAACATAAGGGCCGAATATATAAAATATAAAAATACAATGTAAAACTATATAAATAATAAAAAGTAAAAAATCCCTTTTATTTTTAAAGAAGGCAAGAATAAAGCCTAGTATTCCTATAAAGGTAATTAGTGTATATTCTCTCCACAAAAATGAATGATAATACCAAGTATTATTAACCATACTTATAATTTGATGTGAAATAGAAATTATAAGATGTGTAAAAAATCCAGATGCGATAAGTAATCCAACTATAAGAGCACTAAGAATAATAGTATATCTGTTCAAAAAAGAATGAAGGCTGGATTTATAATGAATGAGAGCGTGTATACCAATTGCGACAAGAACAATAATAAATAATTGATGAGTAAAAATGCCGATAATAATAGATGCAAATAAACCTAGTTTATATGCAACATGTTTATTTTTACTTATTATTTGGATATAACAATAACATGTAATAAGCACAAGCAGTTGTGTTAATACATATCCTCTAGCCTGTCGAGACCAGGTAATCATAAAATGAGAAAATAAAGTTAATAGTGCAGCTAAAAAACCAGTTAATGTGTTTGTAATTTTTTTTCCTAAGAAAAATACTGCAACTGGCACAAGTGAACCAATTAGTACAAATGGTAATCTTGCTGCCCATTCTGATTGGCCAAATAAAGTAAATGAAAGCGCAATGAGGCCAGCAGGAATAAACTTATTAAGTTCAACATAGTAATCTGTTTGTGTAAAAAAAGAAGAACCGTATGTTAAAAAAAGATTTGCTTGGTGAGCACTACTAAATTCATCTACCCAGAATGGGTGTGAATCAAATAATCCATACATTCTATAAATTAATGCAACAATAAAAATACCAATAGCCAATACTATGTTTTTTTTATTTTTCATTAGTTTTTATAACAATTATGAATAATTCTTTAATAAGAGTAATCCACAATAATACATAAATAAAACTCGCAATAATTTCTGCGTAATATTCCATTTTTATAATAACAAAAAACATACACACAAGAAATAAAACTAAAGCAAAAATAAGTGATTTTTTGAATGAGAATGCATAAAAAGTAGAAACAATGAGCCAATCTATAAGCATAACAAGTACTAATAATTCAGTAGAATACAAATTTATATAAGGAATTTTTTTTGCATATAAAAATAATGCAATATTTATAAAGAAAAATGGAAGAATGAGATGAAAATGTTCTTTATAAATACGAAGTACATTTTGTAATGTTTGATTAACTTTCATTTTTTTTCTTTTTTGTAAATATATAATTTGTTAATAATCCTATTACTATAAGTGAAAGTGATATAACTGAAATATACGCACCTAATTTAAATTTATCTTGTAATGTATATGTAATAGTAATAGATTCATTTTTATTCGATTTATCTATTATCCAGCCGTTTGCATAGTAATTTATTTTAATTTTTTCTAAAATTATATTGTTTTTTGCCTCCCAAAAATTATCAAATCGTTGATCAAGCATTATTAATTTTTTATCACCTGGTGAAACTGTAGCTTTATATGTGGTGTTATTTATTTCTGTAGAAGTAATAGTTCTATTTGGGGTTATTTTATAAGAATCATTTTTTGAAATAAAAACAAGTTGAGGTTCGGAAGCATAGGTTATTGCAATATTTTCGACAATGATATTAAAATTTGGAATGTTACTAAATTGACATATACTCAAAACATATTCATTATCCGATAGTGCTAATACTTCATGATTAATAGTTTCTGGTAAATTTTTATTGAGTCTTACTGCCGTTCCCCAATATGGTAAATAAGGGTTTTTAGCTTTTGCTTCGGAAATAAAATAGGAAATATCTGTATTTAAAGAAGGTGTATATATATCTGCCTGAAACAGATGTTGACCTTTTTTTAATAAGCCTAGTGGAATTTCGCGACATATATCTGAATCAAAATTAAGTGTTTGAGGTTCTTTAATACTTGTAACAAATGCAGGATTTTCTTGAGAAAGAGTTAATGTTGTATTATGATTACCTTTTTCGAGTGCCAGAGTTGAAATTTTATTCCAAAATTGTAAAGGATTTAATGTGGTTGAAGTATTTGTTCCGTCAATAGTTACTGTTACCTGTTGAGGGTTATCATTAATAATGACACTATCTGTTCGTAAATATACATCATAATTTTCGGTATTTGGTAAATTTACTAAATATTTTTTAACGTAAACTGAATCTGTATATAAAATATATTTTCGTAAGTTTTTAGTAAAATCTACTGAATAATTTAGTGCTTCATAGTAGGCTATGCCTTCATTTCTATTGCCGGTAATATATGCAACATGATTCCTTAATAAGTTATTCTGGGTAACAAGTGTGTCGTATAATGACGTAAGTGTTTCATTTGAAATATCTTTATCTGATTTAGAATGAATAAATTCTTTTGTAACAGCTCGCAAACGTTTTAATTGTTCGTAATATTGATTGAAACCAAGAAATTTTTTATTACTATCTTTTTCATTCGCAATAACCCATTCAACTTCATTGTAACGTTTCCATAATGTCTGTAATTCAAAAATTGTTTTTGCATTTATATCTTGAATTTTTGCTCTTTCAGCTTGTTCTTTTTGTAATTTATATTCATATAATTTTGAACCTGGAAAAACAGTTATATGTGTATCTCCACGTTCTAATCCTTCTTCGATAAGATTACAATGGATACATTTTGGAATAATAATATCACCAATTTTAAGTTCTTGAGCATTTTGTGGTTCACCAGTAAGTATAGCTTGGGAATTAAGTGAAACTTCTGGTAAAACTATACGTCCTTCTGGAATAAAGTCGTACTCGTTGTATATGCGATAATAACCATCGTAAGTTTTAATTGGTAAATTTTTTTCTTTTATTCTTAATACAGAAATATTGCCAAATGTTTTTTCTAATGAAATATTTTTTTGTAAATTGATAACCTTTTTATAAAGGTCTGGTGATATATCTCTATTCTCATATACATAATTTGGGATATCATTATGAAAAATTATGCCGTCAGCGTTTAGAACAGATGCAACTTCTTTCCATTGGTCATTATTCTGTAACAGTAAGTCGTACATATCTTTCATCATCTGCTGTTCGGTTTGAGAATATGAAATATTCAAATCAACATAGGATCTTTTATCAATGAGTGCATGAAGTGGTGTAAGACTCCAATAACCCCACGATGTTTCTGAAGAATATGTTCCTTGATTAACTGGCGGAGCTATAATAAGTCTTCGATAGTTAAATTCATCACTATTTGCCCATTGAGAATAATCAAGAATGTATTGAGGAATTTTTACTTTTGTTGTTCTGTTTTGATAGTAATCTAAAAATCCGCCTGACAACATTGGATAACAATATAAAATAATTAAAGTTGTGTATAAAATTTTAATTAGAAATGAATAGCGGATATTTATATATTTTTGAATAAAATAGTCAACGGAGAACCCAATTAATATTGCATAAGATAGCCATAATGCTGGTGCAAATTTATAAAATGGGGTACGAAACGCAATAAAGCCAGGAACATATTTAATGAGTAGTAAATATAAATCACCAAAAGGTTTATGGGAGCCAGCCATAAAAAATACAGCTACTAAAGATAAAATTCCAAAAAAAAGTAATTTTTGTTTTTCGGTTTTAATACGTGTCAGTAGTAGCGAACCATAAGCTGCAAGTGGAAATATAAACGATATTGCAATTAAAACAATATTGTTTAAATAAGCTTTAGAATATGGGTGAAATTCGTTTACATACCATTCTTGAATTCCCTGAAGTCTAAATATATTTAAATATGATGTGTGTAAGCTAATCGAGTAGATCCAGTTAATAATGCCATTAATTCCTCCTGTTTTAGCAACTTCACCAGCAAATGTACTAGGAATATATGTTATATACGGTAACAGCCAAAATGCATCTAAACATATTGAAAGAATACCTGTAACTACAATATATATTCCAATACTTTTTAAAAATTGAAATTTATTTTCAGCTAAAAAGAAAAGAAATACGATAAAAAATGGTACTGTTATTAGAATAGCTCCATATAAAGGTAAGAATCCCCCACCGTTAAATACAAAAAGTGTAAGGGCTGTACATATTGCTGTTTTTATTGGGTTTTTTTCTTTAAAAAGATATGAATATAAATAAAACAAAAGTAATGGTAAGGCTATATATGTCGTAAATTTGGTACGTTCAGCAACAAACCATGCTTGTAATAAAAAATGATTTACTTGGTATAAAATAGCTGCAAATAATGGTAGGTATATTTTGTCACGGAAAAAAGATCGTGCAAAAATATATATTGATACACCTATAAGAATGAAATATAAAATAAAAGAAATAATCTGTTGTGTCGAAATATCAAATCCTGTTTGATTTAAGACATATTCAAGTCCATGAAGGAAAAAGCCTGGAATTGCATACGTCTGATTTTCTCCTAATCCGTATCTATGGGTCCATGTTGAAAGTCTATCCAAAAAATGCATGGATGGATTTATTGGAACTCCAGCATCATGTCCTAAAACAATGTAACCACCATATAGCCATAAAATAGGAATTAAACTTACAAGAATTATAATGACAAGGTCAAAAATAATG
>CAZSUZ010000037.1:2477-10633 GCA_964610165.1 uncultured Gammaproteobacteria bacterium | reverse complement strand
AGAAAAAATTCAAAACAGAAACAAACTCTGGTGTAAAAGAAAATTTAAGAAGAGCCAGACAAGATTTTAGCAGACTTGTAACGGTTCTTTCGCATGGCAGACAAGATGTACAAGATGCATCACTCGAAGAATTATTAATTAATACAAATATATGAAAACAGTCGGCATTATTGGAGGCCTCGGCCCAGATACAACTGCAGAATTTTACTTAGAAATTATTTCTTCTAGTTTTAAAAGAAATAAGATAAATCGTCCACCCATTCTTATATGGAATGTACCTCTAATTTATAGAATAGAGGAAGATTTAATTACGCATGCAATTGGCGAAGATCGATACATTCCATTTTTAGTTGACGCCGCTAAACAGTTGGAAAAAGCAGGCGCAGATTTTTTAGTTATTCCTTGTAACAGTGTACATATTTTTATTGAAGAAATAAGAAATGCAGTGTCAATTCCTGTATTAAGTATTGTAGAAGAAACAGCACTGTTTCTAAAAAATAGAAATATAAAAGAAATTGCTTTGCTTGCAACTTCAACAACCATAAATAAAAAACTTTACAACACTAAATTACAACAAAATGATATTAATTTTAAGCTTCCAACAAATGATGAACAAATACAAATTAATGAATTAATTAATAATTTAGTAAATGGAACTATTCAAGATGCAGATAGAAATGCATTATTACAAATAATCAATAACTTTCAAAAGAATGAAGTTAAAACTATGTTACTCGCATGTACCGATTTACAGTTAATTGCACCAAAACATGATGGAATGCAAATTGTAGATACTATGAAAGTTCTTGTTGAAGCAACTATAAATAATATATTAGCTAAATAGTAAAGCGTTCGCAGTATATAGCACTGTAACAGAAAAAAATACATACTTGCGACATAAATTTCATTCATTTTTATTGAGTAATTACATAAAGTTATATATACTTATTCGCGGTTTATGCAAAGTATAGAAAACGACAGATCTCTTGCAATCTCTGGCAATAATCCGTTTCAAACGGAAATTCCTTTATATGAAAAAGAGTGGCACCCTTCAGACATAGCAGCAACAGTTGTTGTACCAGACTTTTATCATGTAGCTTTACCAAATCTTGGTCATCAAATGGTTGAGTACCAATTAAATCAAGTTCCAGGTATATATGCAGATCGTTCTTACCTTAATCAAGATTATAAACTATTAAAAGAAAATCCAGATTTAAATCCTGAACTGGTATTTGTTTCTATGAGTTATGAAGGATCATATATTCGTGCCTTACGAATGTTAGACCAACTAGGCTGTCCACTCACAAGAGAACAACGACAAGAAGGTGATCCACTTGTTATATTTGGTGGATGGTCTGTATCAAGAAATCCATTACCATTATTTGACTTTGCAGATGTAATAGGGATTGGTGATAGTGAACATTTAGTAAAACTAATAAGTGAGACTTATCGAGATAATAGACAAGAACGTGAAAGACTCTTTAATCTTCTTTCACAACAAGAAGGCATTATACTTCCTTCACGATATGCAGTATCCACAGAAAATGGATATCTTACTCAGTGGGAAGCTAAAGACGCTCCGACAGATATTAAAAAATCTAAAAGTACAGCTTTCCCTCATTCTTTGTATTTATCACCTGAAACAGATTATAACGACATTGGATACTATGATGGAAAAACTTTTTTCTCAATGGAAATAGTTGATGCTTGTGCTTCAAAATGTCATTTTTGCGCTTCTGGTTATAAAGAAAAGCATCGAGATATTCAAGATCCACAAGCCATTGTAGAATTAGCTAAAATTGGTGCCGAGCACGGCGCTGATCTTGCAAAACTTTTTTTCCCTGCAAATTCTTCTGTAGCAGCAACTAAAGAAATTATGAAAGGTCTTATGGCAAACGGCATGTCTCCACGGGTTGGATCTGCAAAAGCAGAACGCATTGACCATGAATATATTGAGCTAATTGGTAAATCTGGACAAGAAAAAATTGCATTTGCCCCAGAAACAGGTGATTACGAACTTCGCAAACATTTAGGAAAACCTGGCATGACTCAAGAAGTTCTTGAAAACGTTATTATAGCTAGCGTTGATGCTGGAATTCCTAACTTAGATTTTTACCTTATTATGAATTTACCCGGTGAAGCTCAGGATTCATTTGCACGTTCTATAGACATGTTATCTGGTTTTTATGATTTAGCCAAATCGAAAGGATTAGAAGGAAGAGTTCGTATGTCAGCCCCAAATTTTTTTCCTAAAGCTGGCACTACATTTCAATATGCACCTTCTGGTGAAATTGATGAATATATTGCCAAAATGGATTTGCTCAATTACGAACTAGATGGAAAAGTCAAAGTGAGTAGTATGAAAGGAAGCGTAGATTTACTTTCACAAAACATTATGTCGCGTGGTGGTAATGAGGTTGGAGCACTTATGTATGAAGTATATACTAAATTAAAAGAACAAGAAGCTACAACAGGAACATTTACACCAGATACTGTAGAAGATTGGAGAAGTGCTATGGCAGATTTAGGATTAAATGAAAGAGCTTATTTTGATGCTAAAGATCCTAATAGACAATTACCTTGGGAACATATTCATCTTCACGATATACCTCTTGCTTCTTTAAAAAAAGGTTGGGATGTTTTTAAAAAGAAACGATCTATTTTTATTCTTGATTAAATAACTTATTTTCTAATAAATACTCTAAAATATTTGTATATTGTCCACTTTCTTGAAGCAGAATAGCTGCTTCTTCTAAATCTACTAGTTTACTTTCTTTTATATCTTGCTCTAACCTTTGGTCTAAAAATTCAGTTACGTTAGCTACATAATATATAACATACGAATTTGGAAATGGATAAAATGATTCTGCATTATTTGGTTTAGGAACTGGCTCCTTCGCTGTCAATTTTTTATAGCCAAAAAATTTTGGTTCTAAAATACAACCTCTTGTTTCCTCTAAAACTTCTCTTTGTACTGCCTGCAAAACAGTTTCGTCTTCTTCTCTTTTTCCAGCTGGCAATTCCCAGCCACGATTATTTTGAACTAATACTAACTTGCCATTGTGCAATGTAACACAACAAACTGCTGTACATAATTCATCTTCAGGCATTGCTACATTAACCATAAATTCCCAAGATACATTTTCACTCCAATTTCCTGAAGATAAAGTAATAGGTTCATTATCTGTTCCTTCTGAATTTTCTATCATTACATTTATTTCAAATATGTATTAATAACTGTAACTAGACCATCTTCTATAACTGATGGGACAACAATATCTACTATCTTTTTTAATTCTGGTTCTGCGTTTCCCATGGCAATCTTTAAACCTGCATATTGCATTGTAGAAATATCACTTACACCATCTCCAACAGCGATTGTTTCGTTTTGATGAATGTTAAGTTTCTTTTGTATTATTGATAATCCATTTCCTTTAGATGCTTTTTTATGACTTATTAAAATTACCCTCCAGTCCGGATTACTCCAATGTGCACCTTCTGTAATAGAAAATTTGTTTTTTTTATCTTGAAGTATGGATAATAATTTTAATGCCTTTTCTTTTGAGTCTGAAATTATAGAAATAGTAGATATTATTTCTTGGTTAGTAAATTCTTTTTTCCAAATACCATTTATGCAAAATCCAACTTCTACATAATAAGGTGTTATATCTTGTAGAAGGTGTATAGCTTCAGTTGCACTAATACTAAAATTGTATTCTGATATAAAATTTGGATTTATAATTTTACTACCATTTTCTGCAACATGATAAAAAGGTTTTAAACCGATTAAATCGATTATTATTTTTTGGTCTTTCCATGCACGGGCGCTGGTAAAACAAATATCTACAACTTTGTTTATATCACGAAGTGCTTGAATAACATTACCAGTTGGAACATTTGAATGTTCTTTTACAACAGTACCATCAATATCAAGTGCTAATAATTTATATTTCATATTATTCATCTATGCAACTTTATAATATATTTCATCAATTATACTTCAAGACATAATTACTTAATTGAATTTGGTTCATCATACATTTCTAAAACTTCATATAAAACCTCTTGTGGAGTTTTATAGGAAGTATCAATTAATGGAACTTGTGCATATGTCGCAACTTCTTCAATTGAAGGAAGTAATATATTAACAAAATCAGATAAACCATTATTCCAATATTCTTCAGTTATATGTGCAGCATCCTGGCGATTCATCATTCTCTCTTTAATTATTTCTGGTTGAGCCGTTAAAAAAATATAAGTACCTGGCACCCATTCTCGTTGTCGCGCTCTTCTCATTAATCGCAGTGATACTTCTTTCTGATCACCCAATAAATTGCTATAAGGAAATACACCTAATAATCCTCTATCAACTATTACTTCACCTGTTATAGATCTTAATTCTCTATCTTTTTGAAGATATTGATTATAAAACCAAAACTCTGCTCGAAGCTGGTCTGCAATACACATCTGTTGGCCAATATTTCTATATATCTCTGGAATCTGCTGATTAAATTCAGGTATTGAATGTGTGTTGGGTAATTCTTGTTTTAAATGATGTAATAATGTAGTTTTTCCAGCACTGGTTATACCATCAACATATAGCACTTTTTGATTATTGTTTGCAAAACCACCACGAACAATATGTTTGTAGCCATCTACTAAATAATGAGTATCAATATCAAATGTATTACGAAATTCGTGTATGTCTGAGAATCTAGAACATTCTGTTCTCATATATGTTGAATGAATATTGCGGAGGGTACAGGATTCGAACCTGTGAGGGCTTGCGCCCACGAGTTTTCGAAACTCGCGCCATAAACCGCTCGAGCCAACCCTCCTTTTTATTTATACTATTATAACACTCTATGTGACATGCGTATGACACTAACGAGAGTCTTCTATAGTTTACAAATAAATAATATTCTCTGGAACTTGTTCTAAATCATTTAAATGATCTGCTGTTGTCGAAATAATAGTCTGATAATTCTTAATAACTTTAAGTACTAAATCTTTATTATGTTCATCAAGTTCTGAAAATACATCATCTAAAAGAAGTAATGGTTTCTTTCCTAATTCTGTTTCAAAATATCTTATTTCATTTAACTTTAACCAAAAAACAGCTAATCGTTGTTCACTCCTGGAGCCATATAAATGTACATTCTTTTCACGATTATTTTTTAATGTAATAATAAACTCATCTTTTTGTGGACCAATAACGGTTCGTCTCATTCTTTTTTCTTGTTCAAAAACCCGTCGCATTCGCTCTTCATTAAATTCATCCTTTATATATTCTATTGAAAATTCTTTACCATCAACATAAGGATTTTTATTTAAATATTCCATATATGTTTCTCTTGTTTTTGTAATATAACTTGCTTGTTCTAACAAATATTGATTCCAAAATGGCAATTCTTGATCAAGCTGAAATTCATTTTGGTGAAGTTCTAACACTTTATTTCTTTTTCGAAGAGCTGTTTCATAATTACGAAGTTTTTTTCGATATTCATGATCAAATTCACAAAGTGCTGTATCAAAATAGGCGCGTCGTGTACTTGGCGATCCATCAACAACAGAAATATGTTCTGGTGCAAAAAGAACAGCTTTTGTTTGAAATTCTTTATATTGCATTGAAGATTTTTTTGTTTTATTAACAAAATATTCTTTCGTTACACGATCTTCTGCTGTACGCACTAAACGAATCTGAAAAATAGTTTTTGTTTCATTTTCTGTAAAAATGCTTTCCACAAGGGTTTGATCTTGATCCCACTGAATTAATTCATGTTCCCGAGATTCACGATAGCCTCTTCCAAAAACACTTGTATAAATGCCTTCCAACAAAGTAGTCTTTCCTCGTGCATTTTCTCCAACAATTAATGTAAGATGAGAATTAAATTCAACTTCTTTTTTAACAAAATTACGGAAATGTGATAAATATAACTTAGAAAGTAGCATGAATGACACAGTATATTGGATTATTTCTTTTTAAGCAAGAATACTGATTCCATAAATGAAGGAAGTCTAAAGAATGAATTGCGAAGTAATGTTGCTTGGTCGTTTTCTAAAAATAATTTCTGCCAGAATTTTTTACTAAAAATAGAGATATGAGATTTATCTGCATTATGAACATACTTCATCCATAAATTTTCTCTTGTATAAATTTTATGAAGTATAAACTTACGAGAAACACGAATTGTTTCATTAATTGCCTGCTTTATTTTAGAACGTTCTACATGTTCCAATACATCATAAGAAACAATTAAATCGAATTCATCAGTTTCATACGGAAGTTTAGTAATATCACCTTTTTTTAAGAAAGGTTTGATTGTTTTATCTGCAAGTTCAAGTGCATGCTCAGATATTTCAACACCGTATGCATCGATTCCAAAAGATCTAAGCATACCTACAAGTTGTCCTGTACCACAGCCAACATCTAAACAACTTTTTGGATTAAGAAAGACTCGAATAAGAAATGCACGATAATAATTTGCAATATAGGTAAGCCATTTCCCAATTAAGGATTCTTTTTGTGCAAATTTGTATCCACATTTGTTACCAGTGTAATATTCACGATCATAAAAACTAGCATCAATTCTATATGGCATAATAACTGTTCCTTTAAACGAATCTCCTTCGATAATATTAGCAAGATTTTTAAAGTCTTCACCATGTGTAACAATTACTGTTAAATCTAATTTTTTAGCGAGTTGAGCTGCTATTGGATCAAAAGGAGCGTTAATACCAGGTGACCATTCTGTGCCTACAAGTTTTTCTAAATCTTCCCAGGTAAGTCTTTTGATTGCTTTTGCGTCTTTATATTTGTTGGGGTCGCGGTCGTATACGTAGTAAATATTGGAGAGGTTAATAACGAGGTTTGCTCCGTAGTCTTTGGCTAACATGACTGCGTCGTAGTCTGTTGACCAGCCAGGTTTCCAACCTGCGCCTATCACGACGGGCTCTTTCCAGTCGTTAAGACGTTTGTCGTAATTTTCAATAATACGAGGATTCGCTATATCTGCAAAAATAGTACGAAGTAAATGTGCATTCAAACGAGTTGCATGAATACCAAGCCAGTCTAAATCAGCCTCTGTCATATCTCCAATAACAGATTTTCCAGCGTCACGATATGTTCTGGCCAATCTACCTCCACCAGATACTAAAAAAAATCGCTTTCCTTGCTTTACATAAGTACGGACAAAATCATTCAGTTTAGCTAAAAACTTAGGATCTATGCCTTCTTTTGGAGCTATCAGAGAACCTCCAATGGAGATTACTATAGGTGGTTCTTTTGGATCGAATAGCATAGTATAAAAATAGTAAAAAAAAACCGCTTATACAAGCGGTAGATAATTCAATTTAATAATTATTAATAAAACTTTGTGCGTATGTGATATGCATATGATATGTATTAGTGTATTATAAATTCTTCTTTGACAAAAAGCAATACGTGATCTAAAATGGATTAACATGAGGAGATCTCGTATTACTATAACACTCGATAGTCAACTACTTAAAAAAGTTGATTTACTAATCGATAAAAACAAAATTCGTAATCGTTCTCATGCGATTGAATTTGTCTTAAATAAGTATACAGAATCAAATGTTCATAAAGCTATTATTCTGGCCGGTGGTCGAGGTACACAACTTAGACCTTATACTTATGAAATTCCAAAGCCAATGCTTCCTGTAAAAGGTACTCCAATTCTTGAACATCTTATTAAACAGTTAAAAAAACATAATGTTACCGATCTTATTATTGCAATCAGTTATTTAGGTGAAAAAATTAAAACTTATTTTGGCAATGGTGAACAGTTCGGTGTAAAAATTCAATATTCAGAAGAAGAAGAAAATTTATTAACAGGTGGTGCTATTAAAAAGGTTAAAGATAAAATCGGTAACGAAACATTTCTTGTTATTCATGGAGACATTTTGACAGACTTTTCTTATACCGATTTTATTGCTTTTCATCAAAAAGAAAATGCACTTGCATCTGTTGCTTTATCAAGTGCTACAGAACCTCGTGAATATGGTCAATTTAATTTGCATGGTACAAAACTTGTAGAATTTTATCCAAATACAACCGCTCCAGGTCTTCGCAGTCATTTAATTCATAGTGGTATTTATGCGTTTAGTCCTCAAATATTTAATTATTTTCCTAA
>CAZSUZ010000037.1:0-2377 GCA_964610165.1 uncultured Gammaproteobacteria bacterium | reverse complement strand
TAATTCATAGTGGTATTTATGCGTTTAGTCCTCAAATATTTAATTATTTTCCTAAGAAAAATAAATTTGCATTAGAAGATGTAATTCAAGATCTTGTTAATCAACAAAAAGTAAGTGGTTTTGTATTTTCTGGAAAATGGTACGATGTAGGAAACCCTGATAACTACGAAAAAGCAATTAAGGAATACAATCTATAATCCTTCTTTACTGAAAAAAGCTTCTATCTAGACCAAAGATATATCCAAATACATTGGTTATTAAGAATGAAAGAACAAGTAACACAATACCGATAATTCCTGCAGTAATTTTGTTCTTACCAGATTCTACTTTATCTGGTTCACCTTGAGACATAAGAATATCGTATCCGCCCCAAATAAGAATAAAGAATAAAATTATACCTGCTAATGGTACTAAAAATGACATGAGGATATTTATTAAATCTCCTAGATTATTTATTCCTTCTAGCGGTCCTTTTACCATAACTGGCGCACCACCTGATGGCTGAATTTGCAAACCTTGAGCAAGCGTATTCTTCATATTATTTTTTTAACAATCGTAATAGTATAAATATTACACTAACGATTACTGCATGTATACATGTTGAAATAAATAAATACCAATTAATATCATAAATAAAAGTATTAATAGTATTCATAATAGTTAGTTGTGAAGTTATAAATGAAAAATTTATAGGAAAAAAATATTGTATAACTCCAAGAATAAGAAAAATAGGAATAATATAAACAAGATCTACTAAATCTTGCTTCGATGAAAACATTGTAGAAGAAATTACAAAAATAATATAAATCACAAGGATTTTTAATACTAGATCTTCAATTTGAAACACATGTAGTAAACTTAACCACCAAAAAAATAATAAGCCCACAATTATTGGCGCTATACCAACCAATATACTTCTAAATACATCTTTCTTTTCATATATAACCCTACCTAATTTAATATAATTTTGTTCCCACTGGGGAAAAATATGTATTTCTCGTACTTTTAATAACAATAGTATTGCCATTAGAAAATGGCTTAATTCATGTAAAATTGTGCCCGGTAAAAATATCAGTGCAATTGTTGAATATACAATAATATCACTAGAAGTAAACAAACGTAGTAAATAAAAAATATAACGAATACTTAATCGTGAGATAAAAAAAAGAATAATAAGCTGAATACAAAACAGTAAGAAAAAGGCCCAATCCATATGTAATTGTATCAATACTTAGAAAGTAAAAGAAACATAATAAAACCGACAACAGACATAGTCGCAATAGCAAGTATAATCAGAATAGTGTTTAAACCACCACCATCATGTTCAAACTTCTTCTGTAAAGAAGATATGTTTAATGGAGTAAAATCGGACATACATTCATTATGACATGGTATTCATCTGCTGATTTGTTGTATTTACTGGATTTTGAGTATCTGATGTCGAATTCATTGATGGCATAGTATTCGCATCTGTTTTTGTCTCATTTTTTTTCTCAGTTGTTGCTTCTTTTACAGTTTGTTGTGATTGATCGGAAATTTCTGTTACATTTTTATTTGCACATTTGGAACAAACAGTTGTTGCGTCAGGTCTTACTTTTGTTGTAAATGTATTAGCACATTTTTCACAGAAGAACATTTTTTCAACTTCATCCTTATTTGTACCTTCAGACTTAGCATCACCCGAAACTGCTTTTCGTTCTGTGTGTTCAACATTAAATACAAATTCTTCACCATTAAAATCAACAATAATTGTATCTCCTGCTGTTACTTTTTTAGCAATAATTAATTCTGAAATTGGATTCTCAACTAATTTTTGAATTGCTCGTCGTAATGGTCGAGCTCCAAAGATTGGATCAAAACCAGAACGGACAATTTCTTTAATAGCCGAATCTGTTGCTGAAAAACCTAATTCTTGTTCTTCTAATAATTTAGTTAATCCTTTAAGTTGTAGTTTAACAATCTCAATCATGTGAATAAACTTAAGTGGCTCAAAGATAATAACTTCATCAAAACGATTTACAAGTTCCGGTCGGAAGAACTTCAAAAGTTCATTCATTACCTTGTCTTTAATAAGTGAATACTTCTTTGTATCATTTTCTTCCTCAACTTTTTGATTTGCGTTTACTTCTTGTTCTAATGGGAAATCTTTTCCAAAGTATTCAGTTAGTGCTTGTTTCTTCCATGGACCTGTACCTTCTCTAAACCAAATATCATTTGCTACAATAATTACTTCTTTTCCATTAGGTGAGAATGTGTGAATATCCCAATGAGTTGTTGGAAGAGTCATTTCTCCTGTCATTGGTTGATCTTTAAAATAATCTCTTAAGTATCCTGTTTCCCAATCTGTTGAGTTTGTTTTTCTCTTCCAGTATCTATC
>CAZSUZ010000036.1:9124-10794 GCA_964610165.1 uncultured Gammaproteobacteria bacterium | reverse complement strand
AAGTCAAAATCTTTGACTCTGCTTATCTATAATTGTTTATGTTTTGGGTATCTCAGCCCTGCTTTTGCCAATATAATGTTACCTGCCGTTTTTTCTCGGTCGGTTCGTCAAAAATTAAATTATAAACAAATAAAAAATAAAATTATGGATTTTGAAACATTAGGCGATTGGTGTAAATGGTTTATTTCGTGTATATTTGTATTATGGAAAATAGAAAATTAGCTGGTATTTATAAAATTTTAAATACCAAAAATAAAAAGTTTTATATAGGTAGTGCTAAAAGTCTGTATTACAGAAAAGCAACACATTTTACAAATCTTTCTAAAAACAAACATCATAACAAGCCACTACAAAATTCATATAACAAATATGGAAAATCTTGTTTTGTTTTTATAGTGTTGGAATATTGTGAAATAGATTGTTTAATAGAAAAAGAACAATATTATATTGACACTTTTAAACCACATTACAATTTATGTAAAATTGCTGGTAGCCCAATAGGAATAAAAAGAAGTGAAGAAACGAAGAACAAAATTAGTAAAAATCATGCAAAACACAATTTAGGTAAAGTTTTTAATGATAATATAAGAAAGAACATGAGTTTAGGTCAGAAAAAAAGATTACCTCCATCTGAATTAACAAAAAATAAAATTCGAAACTCTTTATCAAAAGCTGTAATAAAATACGACTTAGATATGAATATTTTAGATGAATATGAAAGTCTAAAAGAAGCAAGTTTTATGAATAATATTCCTTATAAATATCTTAGTTCATTAATTACAGGTAAAAAGAAATCAAAAAGTATAAAATTAATTTTTAAATATAAATAATATGGACTTTAATACTCTTGGGGATTGGTGCAAATTTCTTGAGAAAAACTTCTCAAATGAAGTTATGATACCTACACTACCTGTTATTATCAGATTAGATGGTAATAACTTTCACAACTGGACAAAAGGATTAGAAAGACCTTTTGATAAAAAACTAACTGAACTAATGACTGAAACAACAAAGTTTTTAGTTCAAGAAACAAACGCTGTTGTAGGTTATACGCAAAGTGATGAAATCACTTTGGTGCTTTACTCAGGTGATAGAAAAAGTGCAATTTACAATGATGGGAAAAAGCAAAAGATACTATCAAAACTTACTGCAAAGTGTGTGAACTTCTTTAATGAAAAACGTAAAGAACTTTTACCAACACACGATAAAGTAGCTGTATTTGATTGCAGGATTTACCAAACACCGACATTACACGATGCTTGTGTTCAATTACTGTGGCGTGAAAACGATGCTACAAAAAACAGTATTTCAATGTTGGCTCAAAGTTTATTCCCACATAAGCAACTTCAAAACCTTAATGGTAATGAAATGCAGGATAAAATGATGCTTGAAAAAGGTGTAAACTGGAATGATTTAGAAGTTAAGTTAAAACGTGGTACTTATGTAAAACGTATTAAGACTTCAAAGCCATTTACAGCAGATGAATTAAAAGACTTGCCGCCAATGCACCAAGCACACAAAAATCCAAACTTGATTATTGAAAGGTCGGTTATTAAAGAAATTGAATATCCTATTTTCAGTAAGATTGGAAACAAAGAAGATGTCATTTTTTACGATGCTGAACCAATTTTGAATGTTTCGGATGTTGTCGCTTAAAATGGCAGGTAACG
>CAZSUZ010000036.1:0-9024 GCA_964610165.1 uncultured Gammaproteobacteria bacterium | reverse complement strand
TAACGTTTGACGGCAGCAGAAGTACGGGATTTAACCGCACAAAGCTATCAAGTTACACAGAAATTATTAAAATGCAGTATATTTCAAATAACCACTAACACCCGTATTACTGCTACCGTGTGTTAGGCAACGTTTTTAATTATGAAATATTATTTAGTAAATTATATTTGGCAACCACACAGAGGAACAGCAATATATCCACATAAGTGTGCTTTGTATGAATTTGAAAAAGAAAAAACTCCTAAAGACTGTTATGATTATATACATGAAGATTTAAATAAAAATGGAAATAAAGGTAACGAATGGGAAGATTTTTATTGTTCAATAACTGACATGAAGCTCATTTCTTAAATGTTGCCTAACGGACGGCAATATGAAAAGTTGGCTTTGTAGTCACTTTCAATTTACCGCAAACGCTGATAGCCAATTTTTTATATTGCGTGTTATCGGCTGCCTTTTTAATCTAATTATAAACTTAAAAACTAAAATATTATGTGTGACGGAAATTTAGCAATGGCAAACGCATTAGAATACGATGCAGACCCAATCGAGATATTAATCTCAAAGTATGAAAATACAAAACGACAACAAGAGTACTTGCAGAAAGAAACACCTTTAACGAATGCAGTTCAACATCAGTTATTAGACCAAAATATCCATATTTTTAATGGAATAATTGAGGACTTACGTAGGCTTCTTTAAGGTTGCCGATAACGATCGCAAATATGAGAAGTAAATTTTTCCTATAAAAATTAGATAAATTAAAATTTATTTCTTATATTTGTTGTTATATTTAGTATCAAAAATTTTATACCTTTAAAAATTAAAATTATGAAAGATAATCAAGCATTTGTTATTTGTGTTCAAACTGAACTTGGTGAATGTTATTTAGGTCAAAGAGATGGTGTTATGTCTAAGATTAGAGGTGCTGTGTTTTATCACGATGAAATGTATGCTAAATCTGAATTGGATAGAGTGATTAAAGAATTTAAAAACACAAATAACACATTTTTTAATGATAGTAGTAAGTTATCAACTAAAATGGTTGAAATAAATATCTCATAAAATTTTTGATATTGAATATAACGGACAGCGGTAAGAGTAGGCCGCTTTGTAGACTGCTCAAATTTAGTAACAGCCTTTCTGCGGCTTACTTTTACCGCATGTTAGGCATCTGTAAAAATTACGGACATGAAAGCAGAATTTGAATTGAATTTGGACAGCAACGGAAGACCTTGCATAAAGTTTAAGCACCACGACAAAAGCAGTGCATTAGAGCAAAAGGCATTAGGTATATTTGTAGAAGCTATAAAAGAAAAAGGCTGTGTGCTTAAACATACAAGCGGATACTTAGAGTGCGGAACTTCTAATAGTTGGGAAAATTATGAGATACAGATAGGCAAGTAATTTTTATTGTGCATAACGTTTTGCGTATAAAAAATCGTTTTAATGTTTTTTATACGCTGTTAGCAGTATGTATCATTTTTGTTTAACGATAAATTTTAAAATATGAAAGCAAGTAAAGAACAAGTAGAAAATGCCATTTTGTTTTTCGCAAAAACATTTGGTCAAGAAAATAATTATAAAACATTAATGAGTGCTTATTCAGGAACACCTAAAATCGTTGAAATGATTGTATATGAAATGTTTTTGCATAAATTCAACTCATATCATTGCACAGACGAACAATATGAGCAGTATAAGTTAATTCATGAATACGCAACTGAATTAAAACAAAATGGTTGGGTTACGTATGAACAAAAATGATATTACTGCTAACGTTTGCAAATATAAGCAGTTATTAACGAAAACTTAAATTGAAAAGATAAACTTAATATTAACGGACAACATTTATTTGGAACACTAAAAATAATTGCTTATATTTGTTGTGTGCGCCCCGCATGAGCGGTGTCGCACCTGCCGCAAGCTATTCAAAAAGTTTAAAAGTGCAAATTAAATTTCAGAAAAGCAAACGGTGGGTGAAATGTTCCAGAGGGTGCAAGTCCCTTAATTGCGGAGGTAACGCTCCGAAAATTTAGCAAGTCGCAAGGTGGTTGAAAGTGATTTCAGCACTGAAGGAAGCGAGCCTGCAAAAGTTGGTACTGACGAACAGGAAGTACATAAGAGGCTAATTAAAATGGATGAGCAAACACACCATTGTGACGTCCAAAGAATACAAAAAAATTTTAATTGGTAGATGTAACAGGAATCAACAGAAGGAACACGCTCTTACCGGGGGAGGTCTTCAATGCTACGAGTTAGCGATGAAGAAGTCAGCAGAGGTCATAGTACTCATTGATACGAGCTGTGTGAAAATAAATTAAAACACAGATGGTCTCACGAAAGGAGGAAGGACTGAACGTAAGTTTTCGGGAAATAAACTTGAGAATGTTTCGACATAGCTCCTGATTAAAGTATCCGAATAAGATAGAATGGTGTAAAGAGCATTTTATCTGATGACTTACGAACCGCCGTATGCGAGACCCGCATGTACGGTGGTGTGAGAGCCTAACCCTATTCCCATTTGGGAGTAGGGCGGGCTACTCGATTAGTAGCAGTGCCATTGTGCAAAATGAACAGGTAGCATTATATTTTCAGTTTGATGATGATGAGCCAATAGAAGGTGTAAAATGCAATGGCAATGAATTTACAATGAAAATGCTACCTGTGGAAAATGGATTTGTAGAATTTACAGATGGTAAAAAGAAGTTTAGGATGTTTGTTAGGCATTGCTACTAACGATTGGGTGTATGAGAAGGTTTGCTTAGATGAACTTTCAAATTATCACTGAACTTGATAGCAAACTTTCTTATACACCTTGTTAGCACCAGTACGGTTTGTTTAGTAGAATTTTAAATTTGTAATATTTATATATAAATAAAAAAGAAACAAATGGAATTGAGAAAATTTATAGCAACTACAATAAGAGAATATTTGAATGAACAAAAAATAATAAACGAAAATTTTGTAGCATTTCATGGAAGCGGTGTTGAATTTGATAACTTTTCTGATGATTTTATTGGCAGTGGAATTGGAAACGCTGGTTTTGGTTATGGTATATATTTAACAAATACCAAACAAAACGCAAAAGGTTGGGCTAAAAGTTTAGAGAAAAAAGCAAATGTTGTTATAGATGGTATTAAACAATCTGAAATTATTGAAAAATTCTTAACAAATGCTGTTGATTTACATGGTAATAAACCCGATTTATTACTTCATATATTAAAAACTCATATTGATAAATTATATCAAGAAAATAAGATAACAGAAAAAGAATATAATTTCATTAAAAACTCCAACACTTTAAAATTAACAAGAAGTAGATTTGTATATGAAGTAAATGTAACAGGTGATGATTTTATTTATTGGAATAAACCTATTTTATTAGAACAGGTTGAGAAAGTAAAAAAACAAGCACAAAAAGAAAATATAGAGATTGATATTGTAATTGATGAAATCATTAAGATAAATGATAGAATTATTAAAAATGGTGAAGATTTTTATGGTTCGTTAAAAATGCCACAAAAAGATAAATCTTCTTTTTTATATAGAAGTGGTATTGATGGAGTTATTTATTATGATGGTGGCGAAAATTATGTTATTTTCAACCCTGATAGTATATCTATTAATAAAAGAATAACATTTTAACAACGAAACTTACTACGAAGCACTTTCGTAGTATTGGTGCTAACGTTTTGTAGCTTGTTGCAGTGGCGTGCAAGTAAGCGAGTAGTTTCGGTTTAAAAACTATAATAACAGAGAAGCCAAAAACATTAAATTAAACAATAAACCAGCCATTGCTACAAACTACTGTTATAGTTAGTGGCGGTTTTAAAAACTGAAAGTCTTATGAAAACTATTGTACCAATTAATTACGATTGCTTTATTGAAAGCGATTTATATCCTAAAAAAGGAGAAAACAAAGAAATTTTAAAAAATGAAGATGGATTGTATATTCATAGCGAAAGTGTTGGTAAAGTTTATTTTTATTTTCCAATTTATGATAGCAATACTGGATATTTAAGTGGAAATATAAAAGTTGATTTAACGGCTAATGATATTTTAAAATTGGCGGAAGAAATTAAAAATAAACAAAACAATGTGCATTTTTTAGATTATGTTTCTGATAATCTTCCTTTTTAACGTAAACGTAGCCATTGACTATAACGTATGGTGCTATGAGCAGTAGCGGATTAAAAACGATAAACTTTAAAAATATGACAAACGATAATAAACAGCAGGAACTTTCGGAAAACACTGAACCCGCTATTGCTTATAGCACGTGTTACAGGCAGTACGGGATTAATGTGCTATCCCTTTTCGATGGGATGAGTTGCGGACAAATTGCTTTACAAAAAACAGGATTAAAAGTGAATAATTATTTTGCTTCTGAAATTGATGAGAAAGCAATATTTATAACGCAAAAAAACTTTCCAAACACAAAACAACTTGGAAGTATTACAGAACTAAAAGGTAGTGATTTGCCAAAAATAGATTTACTGTTTGGTGGAAGCCCATGTCAAAGTTTTAGTTCTTTTGGAAACGGAAAAGGATTTGATGGCAAAAGTGGGTTATTTTGGGAATATGTAAGAGTGCTGAATGAAGTAAAACCAACTTATTTTCTACTTGAAAATGTGGTAATGAAAAAAGAGTGGGAAGATATTATTACAGATGCTTTAGGGGTAGCACCAATACGAATTAACTCAAATCTTTTTTCAGCACATAATAGACCGAGAATATATTGGACTAATATACCAATCAAAGAGTTACCAAAAGAAAATAACACAACTGTTTATGATATTTTGGAAACACCAAACTTTCATAATAACTACCCTAATTGGTTGCTCGGTAAATTTGGAAATAAAACGAGATTAGAACAATTGTGGTATGCTGATGGGAAAGCAAGTTGTTTGACTTCCAATATGCACAAAGGGCAAAAATCTACTTTTACAAAAGATAGAAACGAAAATATACATAGGCTTACGGTAGTTGAATGTGAGAGATTACAAACAGTTCCTGATAATTATACTGATGGCGTATCAAATACTGATAGATACAAAATGTTGGGTAATGGTTGGACTGTTGATGTTATTGCTCACATTTTCGGAGGACTAAAGTAGTATTGCCTGTAACAAGGAATATGTACGCATAGGTGTCTAAAGTATTAATCTAAACAAGTTTTATATGACAATTCCTAAACGCATAGATGTATTCGTTAAGGAAATGGAAAGAAGATAGATATTAATCTTGTTCAGAGATAGCTTGGTCATTCTTCCGTTAAAACAACAAACGTTTATTTGCATATTTATCACGATATAATAAGTAAGATTGACTCTCCGATTATGGATATAAATCTAGAGTCAAAGCAATAGCTTGAATTCTACTTTTCAGAATCCTCTCTCTCCTTGATCTCTCTTAGTCTATTAAGAATATTCTTCTTCTCTTCTTCGAGTCTTACTCTATTATTCATTCTGATCACCTCCTCAGATACCAATTTCTTAAGGCTATCATTGTTTATGTCGATTTTCTTCATGACTTTTTTATAGTAAATATGAAGAAATTTTAATTTTTTTGTAACATCCTTATAGTTTTTTCGTATATTCGCATAAAAAGTAAATATATTTATGAAAGTCAATGCTAATAGTTGGTACATTTGGATTGCTAGATCTACGTTTGGATGGAGTGATTTTGAATTACCCAAGAGTCTTTGCTCATTATTTTGGTACATTATTGCCTCATTTATCTTTCTTCCAATATCCGCCTTTGGGCACTTGGTAAATTTTACCCTATGTCGAAATAGGAAGACAGGTGATTTCTATCCACTCAACGCTTTTTTCGTTGGAACATTATTTTATGTGTCATCAGCTATTACGTGGCAAATATCGCAAGAAAAGATTCCATGGCTAAACATAGGATCAGGAAATGGCTTCTCATCTTTTAGTGATATGCTCATTGACTTCCTGGAACTCCAATACTACGGATTGATTGGTGCTCTATTTCTTGCAATTTTTGGAGGATTACTTTTTCTTATAGTTAAAACTTTGGCTATAGCTACAGAACGCTATAAAGAGAAGAAAAAACGAGAGTCAATTCATCAAACAATTAAATCAAGAGGAAAGAAACCATCGCTCTTGTTTGAGTACATCAAGGCGAAAAAAAATAAGTTCTGCCCAAGAGTTGAATATTTTTATTCTAAAAATAATTAGAAGTAATGAAGTTAAGACGTAAGCAAATACTATTATCGATTGCAGCTATCCTGACGATAACTACTGGGTTAACAATCGGAGTGTTTGTAGCAAATAGCATTCCCCTGTGGGTCTCAATTTCAATCGCTGCAGTTGTAATTGTGGCACACACTATAATTATCCCAACCATTCAGTCGAGAGTTGATGGGGTCACTCTTAGGCAGTGGGTTAGTATAGAACAGCTTGATCTTGAGTTTAAGAGCCGCCCAACAAGAATGCAGATCATCGCAACAATTAGAGAGCTTTACTCAATTGATATCCATCTTGACATAAATCGAGTTGAGTTCCTGATAGAAGATACATGTGATTCAGCTATTCTCCATAAGTCTAAGCAGTTCAACTCGTGGAGAGATATAGAAATAAACATAATCGACACGCTAATTAAATTAATTCAAGATAAAAAAATAAACTTAAGACACCAATGAGCCTTCTATTTTTTATAATTTTTTCTTTTCTGATGATTGTCTCGGCATCGGTTATGATCTCATCTCTCACAAGAGATATAGACAATAGATTACTACCATCTGTGGTGTTATTATTTATTAGTATCATTGGGATAATTATAATTGCATTAACAAATTCACTACAATAAATCGCAACATTTTAAGTAATCATTCGTATATATAATCAATAATATAATAAAAAGCAATTCAAATGAACAGTGTAAGACAAGCATCAATCAGATATCTGATTAGTCATGAGAGCCCAGATGACTTTAAGATTGGGGAGCAAGTATTTCTTAAGAACGCTGGATCATCAATAACTCTAACAGTCGTTGGCCTTGGCAAGAAGGATGTGTTTTGTGAGCAAATTAGCGATGATGGGAAGAAAAAGATAAT
This sequence comes from uncultured Gammaproteobacteria bacterium, assembly GCA_964610165.1. Classification (GTDB taxonomy): domain Bacteria; phylum Patescibacteriota; class Microgenomatia; order UBA1406; family GWC2-37-13; genus MFZZ01. The sequence continues at coordinate 1,940 of CAZSUZ010000036.1, read as the reverse complement.
ATCAGTCAAGCCAGGAGACATCCTGCAGTTTCTATATGCTGGAATAATTGTAATGGGGGGTAGACACATGGTCTCTCTTAATTAACAATCAATAAGAAAATTCACTATGGATAAGGAAACAATCAAGAAAGTACTTGAATTAATCCATCACTCAGTTGTTTGTGAGTGCGGAGACAGAGATGCAATTTGGCTTTGCAAACACATGCCACTCGATAATGTAATTGAAATAATCAATGAGGTAGCTGTTGAGAATAATATAAGGTGGCAGGCAAGGAGAGAAAGAGACCATATTGTGTGGGGAAGAGATCAAGAGTGGGCGCTTATAACTGATAGCAAGGAGTTTTTTGACTCGCAGCCAAGTTGGATAACGCTCAAAATAAACTATTAGATTTAAAAACAAAAAAATTAAAAATTATGAGAAGAATTATCGTAAAATTTTTTATAACTCTTTCAGTGGCATTTATTCCGATCATTCCACTCTTCTTTATTCAAGAGCAAGTTGAGACTCAACCAGAGTGTCAAATGAACATTCAGCCTTGGGCTGAAGTTTATTTACATATTATAGCGTGCTCCCTTGGGCTTTGTTGGGTCTATGCCTCAAGAGGGATAGCTGATTATCTGCTCAAGGATTGGAAGGAGTGAAAATAATCAATAAGAAAATTTACTATGAATATGGAAACAATCAAGAAATCGCTATTATATATAATAAAAAAACAAAAAGAAGGAGTCGAGACAACTGTTACTTTCGACACTCCACGCATTCTTTCAGCAAGGGGGCTCACGAATTTATTCGTGAGGTGAATTGCTGTTATTTTGTCCAAAATTAATATTTTTTCTGATAAAAATGAAATTTTTGTCAGAAAATTATTTTTTTTATATATTTATCTATGAATGATAAGTACAAGGACATATTCTTACTCATTGCCTCATGACGACAGGTTTTATAAGCTTGCTGTGGAGGCAGGGGAAGTTTATTCCAAGTCTCTCACTGAGTTTTGGAAAGTTGTCGATGAGGGTGTTTGGATGAATAAGTATGAGCTTCAGGCTCACATGAAGGATAAGATTGAGAGAAAGCGCCTCAACAGCAACTCATACATCGCTGCCATTCATCAGGTGAGCAATAATATTTCAGCCTGGAAGCAAGCCAAGAAGGTTTGTCCTGAGGCAAAGCCTCCGCATAAGACCAAGCACTTGCAACCAATTGTGCTCAAGCAAGAGCAGATCACTCTTAAGGGCGGAAAGCTGAGGCTCTCAATTGGGAGGAATTCCTATGGAGATCCAACCTATTATTTTCTGAGCTGGGACAGCGGCTTGCCTGTTCCTGTCCATTGCACGATTCAGTATGATTCTCTCAAGAGAGAGTGGAGGCTGAGCGCAGTCATTAAGACGCAGATTGAGCAAGCCGAGCTTGACCCTGATAGAGCCATGAGCATTGACCTTGGCGTTAAGCGTATTGCAACCATCTTCGATGGTGAACAGGTCGTCACGGTGAGTGGGAAGAAGGTCATGGGTATCACCCACTACCAGAATAAAATTAAGGCGAGCAATCAGTCTAGGCTAAGCAAGAAGAAGAGGGGAAGCAAGAGGAAGAAAAAATTCCAGAAGTCGTGTGCAAGAAAGCAAACAAAGATAAAGAATCAGAAGAAAGACTTGCTGCACAAGGCATCCAGAGCCATCGTTGACTATGCGGTCGATAACAAGATTGGCTGCATTGTTATTGGAGACTGCGCCTCCATTCACCAGGAGACAAATCTTGGGAAGAACAATAATCAGCAGGTTCAGCAAAACCCTGAACAGCAGTTAAGACGCTATGTAGAAGAGAAGTTCGAATGTATATCAGGTGCGGTTGACGTTGTGCCTGAGCCATATACAAGCCAAACATGCCCGAATTGTCAAAAGAAAAATAAGCCAAAGGACAGAACATATTGCTGCAAGTCCTG
>CAZSUZ010000035.1:0-11688 GCA_964610165.1 uncultured Gammaproteobacteria bacterium | reverse complement strand
ACTTGAACCCGGAAAGCTCTGAACACAATGAACTTCATTACTGATCGAATTTACTGACCAGTAATCGTTCTTAGTATTTTGTATCCAATTGTCCACTCTCTCTTTAGGACTGTAGGTCAAATAGTAAATGATACCACCGACCATTTTGTAGATAGCATAACCAAGAATAGCTATGACTGGCGTGATGATGAGCCACTGAGCCATTTTTGAGTCTCCTTATCTACTCTAGGTCCTAATTGTTGTGGAGAGTCAACATGAAAGTGATGTTCAATCAGATTCGTTGTTGGTTTATAGATGTTGTTATTGTCACCAATAACAACATCTCCTTTTATGCCGACACCAAGATAGATTGCTAAACCACCAAGCAGAACAGCTCCGAGGGCGATTACAATGAGGGCAATAGAGTTGCCTAACGCTGGAATCGCTGCAGTGAGTATGTTTCCACCACCAAGTGCAAAGACTGGGATTGCAAGCAATCCAAATCCAAGAATCTTGAGTATTTTCATCTTAATCTCCTTTAGAACAAGAGCATAGCTGCCCATATAGTAAGTAGTGCATTGACAAGCCAGTCAATCGAACGTTTGTTACGTAAAAAAAGACCAAGTCCCCATGTGGTTACAATAATTACAATCATTACTTGATGTGCTAAATCAGAAATAGAATCTGAAATACGCGCTTCAAGATAGAATCGTATTATTGAAACTGCAAACAGGATAGCTAGTCCCCATTTTTTGCCGTACAACTCAGCACCAACGGATGTTCCAACCTTTCTTTTACCAAAGTTCTTATAATCTTCATCTTGTTGTGATGGTGAAGGATTAAGTGGACTTTGTGGCGATTGATTGAATTGAACATTTTCAGGTAAAGGCTCAACTTTCTGGATAACAGGTAGAGGATTATTAAAAGCAATCTGTTCTACCATAGGATTCATCGATCTGTTTACTCTTGGTTGAGTATTACGATAAGTAATGAAACAACCCACTAAAGTAAATAGAAGGATAAGCCCTGTAATTACTGCTATTTGTCCAATACTGGCAGCAGCAACATTATTTGATATCTGATTCAAGATCTCCATTATTCAGATCTCCTTTCATTACGGATTTCTGTGGCTTTTGCTACAACTGCTTTGCTAAAGTTCTCCACATTAAAACCATCCATGAAAACATTGAGTGTCGCCCCAGCAACTAAACCTTTTAGTTGATGAGTCCTCATGGCTTGTTCATCGATTCTAGTACAGTACGCTTCTAGGATATCAATTTCTGTTTCTTGTTTAGTCCTTTCGGCCTTTGCAAGAGTGGCAGCATTAAGTTCGATCCTTGTTCGATCTTCAACATCCTTTGATCCAATATGCTGAACCATAGTCATAGTTTCAGCCCAGTCTTGTACATTTGGGCGGATAGATTCTACTAGAGCTTGTTTAAGCTCATTATAGGCATCGGTACCAACAGTAATTGTATCGGGATGATACTTGGGAACAATATTGGTTATTGCATCCATAGAGTATCCGGTGAAACGTTCGTCTAATACGCCACTCATATAAATTCCATCTTCGTTTTCATATCCTAATAATGTTTTGCCTGGTGGCACAACATATTTTTGTAAGAATATGTTCGAAGCTTGAAATTGAACATGCATCATTTGGCGTTCAGGGTTGTAAACCTGTAGCAAAGTTGCATCAATCTCAATATCTATTTCGACTGGTATGTTATGTGAGATGACTTTGTCTGGTTTTATTCTAATGCGAAAACTACCTCCTGGAACTTGCTGCACTCGCATCATGGAAATACCAAAAATCTTTCGAAGGATGAGATGTGGACCAGGAAATAATATTTGGTCAAGATATGCTCCTTTGAAAGAGATTCTCCCAATGTTTGGGCTTTTGATTTCAACCCATTCAAATCGAGCTGTAATAGCAGCTATTATCAAGATCAAAGCTGCTATCGAGCCAACAATGTAAAGTAACATAGTGTTTTCCTTATGTTGTTAAACAATACCAACGATATCATCGGGATCCAAAAGTCGAGCTTTACTTGGTCGACGTTTTTGAATGGTAGGCTGGGGTGGATCAGGATTTATTTTCCTGATCATTTGATCTCTTGTGAACGGACTGAGATCTGCTTGTGCAATTTCTTTACATGCTTGAGCAGTTTGTGCTCTTGCTTCTTCAGTTCTTGCACGAGCACGTTCCGTTTCAAGTATTACCAAGTCTTGAGTAACTGCTGTTAAATCTATAACCTCCTTTTCACGCATTGGTTCAGCTTGATCATTCATTCCAATATGAATACCTTTTACCCCTTGCGGAGTATGTCGGACATCGAGGAATGGAGTACCTTCTGAGTTAGGTTGTTTCTTAATTACTATTTCCTTCTGTTTGCCACCAAATTTCTTTGAAAGCCACCAGAGAAAAGTAGCAATTGCTATAGAACCAACACCAATGATTAACAAAGGCAGAATGTTCATTCAACAACCTCACCTTCAATTACACGCGGTTTCTGAGTGAGCATTCGTTCCATAGGTCGTGTATACACACGATCTCCAGCATCTGCTGAGGCAGTGATAATTTGTTCGGGATTTTCAACGTCTCCCGAAATATCAACTGTCAAACTTCTTTGACCATCAACCATTGTTACTTTGATCAAGCGTTTAGTTGCATTAATCCAAGCAATACGAACTTCAGCAGCCTTTACAGCCACAGTATGTGGGAAGCTGAATAAATTACCCAATCCAGCTCCAACAAGTTCGACTGCTTTACCTGTACTGGTAAACATATCTCCAAAACCTTTGAAGACAAATTGAATCCCATTGGCCATAGCGGTCATTATGTTATTAAGACCGATGCCAAGGTTTTCAAGAAGCTTCATTATGCCAAAGCCAACTAAACCTAAAATCAATGTAACGCCAAAGACGCGAAAATAGTCTACACCTATGGTACCGTTTTCGGCACCGACTGTATACATATTTTCAAGTGAACGCATTACATTACTAAAGAATTCAAACATGGTATGCTCCTTATAGGGATCAACAAAAGTTAGTTACTATTTACGAATTCCAAAAAAAGTAGAAAATCCTTTATAAGCTAGTTGTATAAACTTTACAAAGCTTATAAAAAATACACCTGTAGCCAGTCCAAAAACAATCGTTATTCCAAAGAGATGGAATGGATTGAAACTGGAAATGGACTGCATAAATTCGGTAAGAGCTTCCATCATAATTCTCCTTATGTTCATGAACAAAATATTCTACACTTAACTACGATTTATTAAGTTGCGACACTTTTTACCCAATACATATAGCTGAGTAAAAAATGACTCATAGTATTATACAATAAAGTGTATGATAATGTAATACTTTTTAATATGAAGAAGATAATGAATTTTATTTAACTCCAGACCAAATAGGATTAAAAAAAGCATTCTTTTGTTGCTTTTCCCAATCTGAATCACTTTCTTGAATATCTGTACCTCTTGGTTGATATCCACAAACATGTTCACCGGTTTCCGTCCAATAACTGGTACCGTTTGGAGCATCAATTTGAATAAGAGGTTCACCATTGTATCCCGTCACAGAGGTAAGAATTGCATGCTCGCCAGTATAAGGATTTGCTACATGTAGGCCTTTTAAACCTTGACCATTTTCTATAGCACGTAATGCAGTTGGTACAGGGTGGGGAAGTGGAGATTCTGCGGACATATAATAATTATAATATAATCAATAATTCTTAAATATACATCGTACATTCATATATATTATTCCAGTCCAATTACTTTTCTTCCATTAACTGTTGCGATTTTGACTAATGCATCAAGATCCATAAATCTATTTCCGATTGCCATTAGTTTTAATTCGCTCCACATATCACCATCAGTAAAAGGAAGCATATAGTCAGCAATATTATCTGATCCGATTGCAACTGTAATGCCATGTTTAACCATCTCATCAACAGGTGTTAATGCATTATGAAACGGTTGAATTTCTTCTTTTCTTGGCGCATCTATCCATGCAGTAGGGCAGGCAATAACCATAATTTGTGCTTTGTTCATTTTTTCATATACCATTTCACGATATTCTTTTGGATGTGAGGCTACAGAAATTGCATGTACAGCAACTACTTTTCCTTCCATTCCATGTTGAATTGTTTTGTCAGCAAGCATTTCTGTTTCTTTATCTGTTTGTGTATTAAATTGATCTACATGTACGTGGACTATTTTGCCTTTCTTTTTTGCAGTTTCTAAAAGAATGTCAAAATGTTCTTCACCTTTTCCATGATCGCGCTCATCCCTTTTGGGAAGTCCGCCAATAATATCCACATAGTCTGCAGCAATATCAAACCATTTTCGTGCTTCTGGTTCTATTACACCTTTAAGTACCTGGTTAATAGTAACCATTTTAATTTGATCTTTATATTGTTCTTTAGCCCGTAATGCTGCTTTAATTGCTCGATCTTCTGCCACAGGGTCAATATCTATAAATGAACCTACAGCAGTAACACCTTGAGAAATCATAAGCTCAAGACCCATTGATATCCTTCTATAATATTCATCTTCAGAGGCATTTTTTACGGCATCTACTAAATCCCATTTCTCTTCAAGTGTATGTTTCCTATAAATGTCCAAACTTTCTGGAGTAATAGTAAATGCACGATCAATATGTGCATGTGCATTTACCCAGCCACCATTCTTTTTAATTTCATTAACAAGTAAATGTTGAAAATTCCATTCAATTATTTTAGTTTGGGACATATTTTGTTTTAAACTGCTAATCGTTTTTCAAGAGTATCAATAATTATTTGAGCTCCAGTTTCATTATATCCACCATTTGGAATTAAAATATCCGCATATTGTTTACTTGGTTCAACATATTGCGCATGCATTGGTCGAGCTGTTGCGTAATATTGGTTAATAGACATTTCAATTGTGCGTCCGCGTTCTTCAACATCACGTTTTAGTCTTCTCAGAATTCGTATATCTGCGTCGACATCTATAAATATTTTTAATTGAAGCAAATCTCGTAATTCTTTATGTTCATAAATTAAAATACCTTCAATAAGAATAATAGGAGCAGGGTGTACCGTCATTGTTTCTTTTTTTCTTGTATGAGTTGTAAAGTCGTATTCTGGCATCTGAACTTCTTTCCCTTCCATGAGTTCTTTTAACTGCGTAATCATAAAATCTGTTTCCAAAGCATTAGGATGATCGTAATTTGTTTTGACTCGTTCTTCCATAGAAAGATGATCTTGAGATTTGTAGTAATGATCATGAGGAATATGCAGAATGCGATCTTTAAAATGTTCTACAATTTTGTTAGCAATAGTTGTTTTTCCGGATCCGCTTCCACCTGCGATTCCGATAATGTATGATGTATTCATTAAGGTTGTTAATTATTAAATTATTGAAAAATTATATACTAATTTGTAAAAAATGACAATATTTGGTATAATATATAAACATTTTTTTAAAATGTTGAGTATAATAAATTGAAAAAAATTTATGGAAATATTTAATTATCCAACATCATCAGTTATAAAACATAAACTATTTGATGATGTAAATAATACATTATATACACAACATAATGGTATCCCTGCAGAACCTGCAAATAACTTCGTTCCTTTATATGAAAGTAAAAAAGTAGCAAAATACTTTGATGCCGATAGTAGAATTATTTTTCAAAATCCAGTAGATTTATACGAACTATCTAATGATGAACTGCTACCATTATTTCAAAACGATTTAGAAGATTTTTATGATTATGTAACAGAAAATTTGAAACAAGGTCATGGCGGTTATTTTAACTGTCATCGTTGGCCACATATTTATAGAGCTACAACTTCTGCAGTAGATCTTGCTCAACAACTTGGAATTGATCCATATTCACAAAAATTATTAATGATTGCTGGTAGTTTACACGACACAGGAAATGCAGGATCACGAGCAGATCACGATCGGCTTGGAGCAAAAATTGGACCTTTTATGTATCCTGGAATATACCAGAGATCAATGGAAGCTGAGATTATTAAAGATACAATATTTAGACATAATGAAGGACCATATCGAAGTTTGAGAGGATATAATGGTGCTCCAGCTGAAGTTAGAAATAGAACCTTACGTCAAACATATTTATCTCCAATAAGTCCATTACTCTTTATGGGAGATAAAGCAGAGATTGACCCTTCACGAGCAGAACAAAACGCATTAAATGAAACAGATTTAGAATGGCATAATCATTCAGCATTAAACTTATTTGGTATATCAAAAGGATTCAAGGTTGCTAATGATGGAATTACCTGGGAAATAGGGTTTGATCAAAGAGTTCCACAAGTAGAAGGAAGAAATTATTCAGCTATAACAAGAAAAACATTAAAAGGCGATATGTTGAGAGGTCCTTCTTACCTAAGAGTAAATCCTGAAGATAAAGATAGTGATGTAGATCCTTTGAAAGTTTGGAGAGAGACATGGAAATTATACGGACCAAAAGAACCAACCGATGCAAGTCGCCTTACTGGAATGATTGATGCAGGATTAACATTATCACATCAAGTCAACATTAACTATGTTAATGATATGACTGGAGAAGTTATTGACTACCGTTCATTTACAGTAGGAAATATGGATCAACAAGTTGCAGAACTTATTGAAGAACATAAAAATATGCAATAAATTTCGTAATAAAGTATTTAAAGGTTTCTCTTAAAAAGAAACTGTATAATATTTGGAAATGGATCAGGCAGACAAATTTTCAAATAAGTCAGTTACAGAATTATTACGAAACATCGCAGCCGCCCACACATTAAAAGGGGATAACCGCTTTCGTATTATTGCTTATGAAAAAGCTGCAGATGCAATTGAACATTTATCTCGAGAAATTGTAGATATTTGGAAAGAAGGCAAAATTCAAAAAGTACCAGGTATTGGCCCCGGTATTGGACAAGCACTTTCTGAATTTTTTGAAACAGGTACTTCTAAACACTTCAAAGAAATATTAAAAGGAATTCCACCTTCAGTTTTTACATTAATGAAAGTACCAGGTATTGGCCCCAAGAAAGCATTTAAGCTTGTTACAGAATTTGGATTAACAGATCCCGAAACAGTAGTTGATGAATTAATGAATGTAGCAAGAGCAAATAAAATTTCTACACTTGAAGGTTTTGGTCAAAAATCACAGGATGACATTATTGAGGGGCTTCAAATTTTTCAGCAAAAAGATAGAAGAGAAGAAAGAATGCCATTACCATTTGCTTTTAGTTTGGCAGAAGAAGTGATTTTATATTTAAAACAATTACCAGAGGTACAACAAACAGATTCATTAGGATCTATGCGTAGAAGGGTTTCCACAATTGGTGATATTGATATTTCTGTTTTAGCTAAAGATGAAGATAGTCAAAAAATTGTTGACCATTTTTTAAAATATCCTGGTAAACGTTCTATTGAGGGTGCAGGTTCTGCTAAGGCCTCAATTATTGCAGCTGGCAACATTCGAATTGATCTTCGGGTTCAATCTGCAAAGAGTTATGGTTCAATGCTTCAGTATTTTACTGGAAGTAAAGCTCACAATATTAAACTTCGAGAATTTGCTTTAAAGAAAGGCTATTCACTTTCTGAATATGGTATGAAAAAGGTAAAAGGTGATAATCCAATAGTAAAAGAATTTGAAAATGAAGAATCTTTATATAATTTTTTGGGCCTCCCATATATCCCTCCAGAAATTCGAGAGGGAACAAATGAAATAGAGGTAGCCCTTCAAAATAAAATACCAAACCTAGTTGAACTCAAAGATATAAAAGGAGATTTTCATATTCATTCTTCTTATGATATTCAAACTTCTCACGATGTGGGTTTAAATTCTTATGAAGAACTGGTAAAAAAAGCTCAAGAATTGAATTATGAATATATCGGGTTTTCAGATCATAACCCGAAAAATTCTGGACTTTCAACCGAAGAGATAGTGGGCATAATGAAAGAGCGAAAACAGCATATTGATAAAGTTCTTTCAACTGCCTCTTTACCATATTTTATAGGTCTTGAAGTAGACATAACACCGAGTGGAGAATTGGCATTACCAGAAAAAGCAATTGAGTATGTAGACTTTCTTATAGTTTCTGTACATAGTTCTTTTAAATTGGAGACAAAAGAAATGACAGCAAGAGTAATGAAAGCACTCTCTTATCCAAAAGTAAAAATATTTGGTCATCCAACGGCTCGATTACTTGGAAAAAGAGATGGAATTGATGTAAATTGGAGTGAAGTATTTGAATTTACTAAAGAAAATAATATTGCAATGGAGATTAATGCAAGTCCATCACGTTTAGATTTACCGGATGTGTTAGTAAAAGATGGCTTAGAAGCTGGGGCACAGTTTATGATTAATACAGATGCACATGCAGTAGAACACATGGATTTTATGCAATATGGTATATCTGTAGCCAGAAGAGGTTGGCTGGAGAAGAAGAATATAGTTAATACAAAATCATATAAAGAGTTAAAACTGTGGATGGAACAGAAATAATATCTGTGATGTATGGGGTGAAACTTAAGAAAGGTATATACTTTTGTACATGAAAAAACTATATGGTACACAAACTGAACAAGCACTTATTAATTTCCCATACAAGTTACCTCCTGTTTCTCTTCAATTAATTTATTCTATTGTTGAAATTAAAAAAGCTTGTGCAAGAGGCAATTTAGATACAGGGCTTTTAGACATTACAACTGCCAATGCCATACGAAAATCGTGTGATGAAATACTTAAAGGTAAACATGATGAGCAATTTGTAACTTGTTCATTACAAGGAGGAGCAGGAACTTCTATAAATATGAATGTAAATGAAGTTATTGCTACACTTTCTTCTAAATATACAAAAATTGGTATTCATCCTAATGATCATGTTAATCTTTCTCAATCTACCAATGATGTGAATCCTTCGGCTTTGCGAATCATAACAATTAGATTACTAAATAATGTAGATACATCATTAGGTTCATTAGTAAAAGCATTTCAAAAAAAAGCAAAAACATATAAATCTGTTTTTAAATTGGGAAGAACTCATCTACAAGATGCCGTGCCAATGAGAATAAGTAATGAACTAGAAGCGTATGCTTTTGTATTTGAAAGAAATAGAATGCGTCTTCAAGAAGCCAAAAAATATCTTTTAGAATTAAATTTAGGAGGAACAGCAATAGGTAATGGCATTAATGCAACTAAACAGTTTGAAAAATCTACCATTGCAGAATTGAAAAGAATTACAAAACTAAAATTAGTAGCTTCAAAAAATAAAATTGCTGCAACAGGAAGTTCTAGTGATTTTGTGCATGTAAGTAATACTGTTACGTTACTTTGTAATGATTTATCAAAAATAGCCCATGATATACGATTATTGGCTAGTGGTCCGAATGGAGGTATAGCAGAGATTATGCTAGAAGAAAGACAACCGGGTTCTTCTATTATGCCTGGAAAAGTAAACCCGGTAATTCCAGAAAGCATGAATCAAGTTTATTATTTTGTTTTAGGTAAAAATGTTACTATACATCAGGCTGCAGAAGCAGCTTGTTTAGAATTAGCGGTTATGTTTCCAGTTCTTGCAGATAGTCTAATTACTTCAATTGAGTTAACAAACGCAGCCATTATTCAATTTACAGAACTATGTATAAAAACACTTAGTTTTAATACAGATCGTTGTCGTGAACTACTAGAAAAATCTACAGCTTATGCTACATTATTAACTCCGATATTGGGTTATGATATTGTTGCTGGTCTTGTAAAAGAATCAGTAAAAAAAGGCGTACATATTAAAGAACTCATTCTTGAAAAAAAGTTAATCACAGAAAAGGAGCTACAAACAGTATTAAAGAAAGTACCATAGTACTTTTTTTGTATTGAAGTATAATAATTACATTTATGAGTGATATTTCTATACATTTAGCTGGAATAGAACTTAAAAATCCACTTATTTTAGCTTCTGGAATAATGGGGGTAAATACTTCTTCAATGCGTTTGGTTCAAGAAAATGGGGCCGGTGCAGTAACTATGAAATCTATCGGGCCAGAAGAAAGACAAGGTCATCATAATCCAACTGTGTATTCATGGGGTGAAGGAATCCATAATGCTGTTGGATTATCAAATCCTGGAGCACAGGAAGGTGCAGAACATTTAGAAGAAATGAAAAATTCGTTAGCTATACCAGTTATTGCTAGTTGTTTTGCAGACACAGTAGATAATATTGCTAAAGTTGCGGAAATATTACTTTCTAAAGAACCAGTTGCGTTAGAGTTGAATCTTTCCTGTCCAAATACCGAGGACGATTTTGGACGTATGTTTGCGTTGGATACTAAAGCTACAGAACGGGCAGTTTCATCTGTCAAAAAAATAGCTGGGAAAACGAAACTATTTGCTAAACTTTCTCCAGATTCGCCAGAAATAGCAGAAATTGGGAAAGCAGCAGAAGCAGCAGGTGCAGACGCATTAACTGCAACCAATACTTTATCTGGTTTAATTATTGATATTAATGTTAAAAGACCGATACTTCATAATAAATTTGGAGGATTATCAGGGCCTGCAATTAAACCAGTGGTCATGCGTGCAGTTTACAATTTATACAAGGCAGTTACAATTCCGATTATTGGAACAGGTGGCGTAACAACAGGTGAAGATGCAATAGAAATGATTATGGCTGGTGCAACAGCAGTTGGTATAGGTTCGGCAATTTATTATCGAGGTATTGATGTGTTTCAAAAAATAAATTTGGAAATAATAGAATTTATGAAAAAAGAAGGATATACATCAATTAATGAAATGAAAGGAGCAGCCAATATATGAAATTTGATAAGCCATTAGTGTTACCAATACAAAAAATTATTACAGAAAATCCTCGTATCAAAACATTTGTTTTTGATTATGATTTTCCTGGAGATCCAGGTCAGTTTGTTATGACTTGGATTCCTGGGTATGATGAAAAACCTTTTGGCATTATTAAACGAGATAATGTAGGGTTTATGATAACTGTTGCAGCGGTTGGAGAAGCAACAAAAGCATTACATAGCATGAAGATAGGTGATAAATTGGGTTTCCGTGGGCCTTATGGTTCATATTTTAAACTGCCGGAAAAAGGATCGATTGCTCTTATTGCCGGTGGATATGGAATGGTGCCCTTATCATACTTAGCCCAAGAAGCAAGGAAAAAAAATATTAAAGTTCATTTATTTATTGGGGCAAGAAATAAAGATGAAGTATTGTTTAGAAATTGGATGGAAAAAATTGGTGTTAGACTTCATATTTCTACGGATGATGGATCTGAAGGATTTAAAGGATTTAATACAGATTTTTTTAATCAAGAGATCGAGAATATTAAACCAACAAAGGTATTTACAGTTGGCCCTGAAGCCATGGAGGTAAAAGTTTCATATATCTGTAATGGAAACAATATTCCGTATGAAATTTCTTTAGAACGATATATGAAATGTGGATTTGGTATATGTGGACAATGTTGTGTTGATCCGACCGGTTGGAGGATGTGTGTAGAAGGACCTGTTTTAGATCAAGACCAGCTTAAAAAAATTACAGAATTTGGAAAGTATCATCGAACAGCATCTGGAAGAGTAGTAAATCATTAAATTTATTATGCGTATAATTCATTTTGACGTCGACACAGAATTAAATACATATCTTCAAGGAGAAAAAAGAGAAGGATCTTTACAA
>CAZSUZ010000034.1:0-12001 GCA_964610165.1 uncultured Gammaproteobacteria bacterium | reverse complement strand
TTTTCGGCCGATCGGGAGGCTGAGAGTACTAGAAAATATATTCCCCACAAAAAGGGCTTTATCCATATTTTATTTTATTTTTTTACAATCCCACCCATACAAATAAAATACATGTTTTTATAAAATGTATCTACCAACTATAGAATTTCAATATACCACTAATTCATCATTTTTTACATTATTTTATAATAACATATATTACTCCAATATAATATTATTAAACAAATTCATAAAATTTGGTCATTTCAATTTTTTCTCCCATACAAAAAGGGCTTTATTTATTCAAAAAATTTATAACAGAAATACCAAGTTCTTTAGCAAAATTTACTGGAACTGCATTTCCAATCTGTTTATATTGATTTAACAAAGACCCACAAAAGTGCCAATTATCTGGAAATGTTTGTATTCTAGCATATTCTCTAATTGTGAATGGTCTAGTTTCTTCTGGATGACAACGTTCTGTTTGTTTTTGTGCAGGTGAGCAAGTTAATGTCAAGCATGGTTCATCCCAAGATATTCGTCTAGCAATACCTGTTTTCCCACCACCAAGATAGTAACTTTTCATCATATATTCTTTTTGATATTCTATTGGTAAATCACGCCAGCAACCACCAGGAGGAACCATTTTAAGAATTTTTTAAAATAAACGAGGAGCAAGAAGATAAAGCTTCATCTAAATCATTAAAGTCAAAAATTTCTAATTCCCGACAAAGAAGTGGGGTATATTTTATTCCTTTGATCTTAGCGAATAGGTCCATATTTTCCTTCTTTGCGATAAACAATTTCGAACTTATCATTTTGATTTGTAAAAAAAGTACTTTGACCTTCGCCAAAACCCAATTTCTCTTTGATAATGGGCGCAAGTGATTTTTTTATTTCATAACCAATGCTATTTCTTTCTAGATCTCTTGCAGCTTTCATTGTGGTTCCACTGCCAACAAAAGGGTCTAATACCGTTTCTTCTTTATAAGAAAATAATTTAATTATCCTGTAGGGTAATTCATAAGGAAAAGCAGCTATGTCTTTTTCTAGTGGTGATCCAGGCATTACATTGTTCATTTCCCAAAGTGTCATATACCATTTTTTGTTGGAAAATTCTCTTGTATCAACCTTGGAAGCCTCACGGACTTCTTTAGAAATTGAACGATAATTGAATTTTCCTTTTTGGAAAATGATGATGCTTTCAAGCAAGTTATCTGGGTAAAAATACATGGGGTAAGGATTTTGTAGAATAACGCCACTTCGCCGGCTTATTCTTAAATATCCGTCTGGCTTTTTCCAAATAATTCTATCTCTATATCTAAAACCTGCTTCTTGAAAAATTTTTGTTGCATCAGCAACAATTGGAAATTTTTCTCCATCTACCAACATATCATCAATATTTAAAACCGCGATTCGTCCATCTTGCAATACGCGGAAAGTTTCTTTAGCGAAATTTCTTAATACACCAAGATAATGTCCATAACCCTTAAATAACCCTTTGTAATCAAAAGGTGCATTGAAATATGGCGGAGATGTAATCATTAAATGAACGCTTCCATCTGGAATTTCTTCCATGTTCATGCAATTTCCAATAATCAATTTATGTATTGTTGCCATACAACTTCAATCCTTAATTAATTCTGTGGCCAAACACCAAGGAGCTTATCAATTTTCTTAAGATAAAGATAACCAATAAAGAGAAAAAAGTAAAGCGGAAATCTCTATAGGATTTCCTAATTATTGCTTATCCCCCGCATCTAGGAATTGCAGGGCAGGATTGATTTCTCTGCCGCATTTTGTCGGGGTGGGCGGACTTGAACCGCCGACCTCTGCGTCCCAAACGCAGCGCGCTGGCCAACTGCGCTACACCCCGATGTCAAAAGAGGTTGTTAAAAAATATCATTATTTTACTCTTGCGCCTTAATCGAGCGTCCCCTGAGCCCGTCGAAGGGTCAGTGAAACCCTAAAAACCCCGTACTATAGGAGATTTAGAAGTTTTTCAACACCCTCCAAGAGTATAATCGCAGCATACCCTAACAGTCAAGACTGTGTTTTGCGATTTTTTTTTAACTTAAATAAAAAATGGACAGGTTAAGAATGAATTTCTGATGATAAATAGAAGAGTTTTTAAACCAAAGCTGCAATTTTTCTTTTTTATATGAATATTTAAGGCCATCTGAATTTGGTACATCGCAAGGGTATAATTCTCCCTTTTTTAGAGCATCTTTTAATGTATATATTTTATTATTTGGTTTTGGATAAGTATATTCTGCATTTATATCATTCCTTATTGCTACTAATATGAGCCTTTCACGTTTTTGTGGAACATTATAATTAACAGCATTTAGTATTTTTGGTTCCAAGACATGATAATTAAGTTCATTAAGAACATGTATCATTATAGAAATAGTTTTCCCTGAATCGTGATTTAATAAGCCACGGACATTCTCTATAATACATATTTTAGGTTGGATTTCTTTTACTGCTCTTGCATACTCAAAAAATAATGTTCCACGAGTATCATTAAATCCATTTCTTTTACCAGAATAGCTAAATGCTTGACAGGGAATACCACCAGAAAGTAAATCAATTTTCCATTTATATTCTGTAAAATCAACGGAATGAATATCTTTTTCAATCACATTCCAATAAGGACGATTTATTCTTAAAGTTTTACATGCCGTTTTATCATATTCATTGAGAAGAACATGATGAAAACCAGCTTGCTCTAAACCAAGGGCAAGACCACCAGCTCCTGCAAAAAGTTCTATACTTGTGTATTTATTTGGTACAGTAGTTATTTCCATAAATAATCCTTTACTAAATATTATTATAAAACATAGAAACTTTTTTGTCAATAGCTTAATGTGGCAATAAAAAATGCCCCAGATTGCAAAATTTGGTACCTACAAGCGATTTTGTAGTAGAAGTACGTATAAAGTACATGGTACTGTTAGAAAACGCAACCTTGGTACCACCTTATTCAACCACAGCGAAATGGGAATTTGATATATATAATATTTACTACATATTGACAAAATTATAAAAGTGTGCTACAATTATTAAAATGGAGTAATAAATATGATAAGAGATATTATGCATTATTTCGGACTGAGTGTTAGTGATTTTGCAAAAATAATGCATACAAAACGGTTTACAGTATTTGCGTGGCTTAGTGGCAAAAAAGAACCAAAAATGAAAGATATGAATAAAATTAAAAAAATGTATTCTTTGATAGGTGAAGAAGATATATTTCCTATTTTTTATAACTATGTTGAAAAACCTATAGGAACACATAGTAAAAGTCTTATTGAAGTATTATCCGAACCAGATTTAGATGAAGAAGAAATAAAAAATATGGTTGATGAAATAAGAAAAATGTCTATAGAAAGAGTAAAACACATTGCTAGGGATGAATGTAGATTGACTATTTCAGAAGAATCCAAGAAGAAAATTCTTAATGAGAATTTAATAATAATCTATAATGGAGTATAAGTAATGCCAGAAATAGATTTTTCCAATCTACCATCAGTAACAAACTATACATTCTATCCATTATTATTTGATGAGAATCCATTAGAAATTTTAATTGGTGGGGCACACAGTGGAAAGTGCTTTGGAAAAGGTACTGAAATAGTAATGGCTGATGGAAGGTTGAAAAGAATAGAAGATATAAAGAAAGATGACTATGTGATGGGGGTGGATTCAAAGCCAAGGAAAGTATTAGGTACAACAAAAGGGTATGGGAAACTGTATAAGATAAAGTTTAGGGGGATGGATGAGTTTATTGCCAATAAAGAGCATATACTATGTTTAGTTGACAATGAAGAGAATTATTATGAATACAGTATAGAAGAGTACCTGAAAATAAAAAATAAACTGTATATGTATAAAAGTAGTATAGAATTGCCTGAAGTAGAAACATTTGATAAACCATATGATATTGGTTTTATGGTAGGAAGCAATAATACTTTAGGTAGAGACAGCACATTTTTTATTCCAGATGAATTTTTATACAACAGTAAGAAAGTGAGAAGTAAAGTATTGGCTGGAATATTTGATGCAAAGACAAATCCGAAGAGAGGAGTACAGGATAAAAGAAAAGATTTCTATGTGAAGAATAAAATATTAGCTGAACAAATTTTGTATCTTGCAAATTCTTTAGGACTATACGTAAGTTATACAATAAAAGATGGAGTATACAGAATAAAAATAAAAGGGAATTTGAAAAGTCTACCATGCAAAAAATATAAAGCACATAATATGAAAAGCAAATGTACATTCAAGATTGAGGAATGTGGTGAAGGGGAATATTATGGGTGTATGGTAGATGGGGATAATAAGATGCTGCTTAAGAATTTTGTTGTTACCCATAATTCCTATTTTACTGCACAGAAAATTATTTACAAAATGGTAACAGAAAAAGGGCATAGATTTTTAGTAGCAAGAAAAGTAAAGAAGGAAGTAAAGCATTCTTGTTATGATTTGTTAGTACAAACTATACGTAATTTTGGAATGACTGATTTGTTTTCATTCAATAATACAGAAGCAAGCATAAAATGTAAAGTAACCGATAATGCCATATTTAGTGTTGGACTGGATGATGTTACAAAACTGAAAAGTTTTTTTGACCCTACTGATTTTTGGCTGGAAGAGGCAGACCAAGCTGTTCCAGATGATGTGAATCAACTGAGACTGAGATTGAGAGGTAATACAACTTTTGTTAAACAAGGTATATTAACATTAAATCCAATATGGGCTGGACATTGGATTAAAAAAACTTATTTTGATGAACCGAAAAAAGGAGTAACACTGCATCACAGTACCTATAAAGATAACAGGTTTTTGCAAGAAGATGTTGTACGATATTTGGAATCTATTACTGACCAATACTATAAAGATGTATATGTTAATGGTAATTGGGGAGTATATGGTGGTGTAGTATTTTCAGACTATATTATTGAGGATTTGGATTATAGTTTGGACAGTTATGAAAATTTATTTATGGGTATGGATTTTGGATATAATCATGCTTCAGCTCTTATCTTAGGTGGTTTTAGGGATGGTGAACTATATGTTATTGATGAACTATATGGAAAAGGTTGGACAAATTTACAGTTTATTATGAATGCTGAAGAATATTATGGGGACTTAGGTCATAGTATGATAATAAAAGCAGATAGTGCTGAACCAGACAGAATCGATGAATGGAATAGTAGAGGATGGCATGTAGAAGGTGCAACAAAAGGAATGGGGAGTTTACGGTTCGGTATAGATTTTCTTACAAGACAGAGAATGCATATAGATAAAACAAAATGCCCAAATACTGCAAAAGAGATACAGATATTCCATAGGAAAAAGATAAGAGATAAAGATGGTAATGAAGAATATACTGATGATTTTGTAGAAGTGAATGATGATTGTATTGCAGCATTGCGATATGGCACAGAAGAATTATGGCACGAGGAAGTTTATTCTGGTTTTATTTCAAATTATAGTTTAAGCGATTTAGGTTTATAGGAGATATTTTATGGAACTATTAAAAACTGATAAAGATGTATTAACTACTTCTGATATTCTTTCTATTATAGAACAATATGAACACAATGAAGTACAGGTATTCAATGTATTATGGAAATACTATATAGGAGAAAATGAAACAATAACTAAAAGAAATCCGTTTGCAAATCCAGCAGTTGCAGCAGGTTCTAAATTCAATCCACAGAATGCAAATAATAGAGGTGATATTATAACTCATAACTATACTGATGCAAATACACCGAATGCAGCAATTCCTGTACCGTATGGTAGAAAAATAGTGAATACTTTTTCTGGATATGCTTATAGGCCAAAATACATTACTTATAAACCCACTGAATTAGTAGATGGTTCTCCAACGGGGCCAAAAAATTCAATGGAAGCTATAAATAATCCCGATATAGAATCACATTATCCTGCATATGCAAATTTAATGAATAATTATAATATAAATAATGAGCATTTAAAAACAAGCAGAGCTGGAAGAAATACTGGTATTTTTGGAGTTTCTTATGAATTATTGTATATAGATGGTGAATTTACTATGGATAATAAATTGCCAGTAAAGGCAGAAGTAAAATTCTTTACTGTTGACCCACGTGAAATGATACTTCTCTATGACTATAGTTCTGAACCGAAAAAGAAAATAGCAATACGGTTTTATCCAGTAAATAATGGAGCTTATAAAGTAGAAGTGTATTATAAAGACCACATTGAAATTTATAAAAGGTTGAAAAATGATACTTCAAATCAATCTTTTATTGGTAGTAATGACTGGAATCTAGTAAAAGATGCTCCAGACCAACCTAACTTTTTCAATGATATTCCTGTTGCAGCATATTACCTCGGTGATGAAAGGATGGGACTTATTAAACCTGTCATTGGACTGATAGATTGTTATGATATGCTTATTTCTGATTCAATGAATGAATTTGACAGATTTGCAAACGCATATCTTATTATGAAACGGTTTGGTATAACAGACCCAATGAAGAAAAAGGAACCTAATGCTATATCAGCGGCACTACAGAATTTGAAAAGATATAGAATAATGGAACATTTGGATAAAGATGCAGATATAAAGTTTTTAACAAAAGATATTCCCTATGGATTTATTCAGTTTATGACAGATTTAGTAAAAAATCAGATTCATATACAGTCTCATGTTCCAGATTTTGCAGTAGAAAAGTTTAGTGGTGCTTCTGGTATAGCTATTCAAAGATTATTGTTTGATTTTGAGAATCTTGTTTCTTCGGCTGAGGCTGATTTTGACACTGGACTGTATGAAAGAATGAATCTGATATTTAATGTCTATAAAGTATTAGGTAGACCATATTGTCAGTCCGAAGATATTGTAATAACTCATAAACGGAACACACCATTGAATGTACTGGAATTTGCACAGACTGCACAGGCATTGAAGGCAGCAGGATTCAGTTCTTATCTTGTTACTGATTTTATGCCTGATGACATTGTACCCAATACAGAAGAGGAACTAAGAAGGCAGGAACAGGATAGAGAGAATATGATGCCTAGTGTAGAGCAGACAAAGAAGGATTCTAAAGGTAATCCTATAGGAACATTATATGATATGACTGGTGCAAAATCAAGTTTTGATGAGCAAGGTAAACCCATAGGAAAAGCTTTTAATGATAAAGGTGAACAAATTGGAGAATAAAGGAGAGATGTTATGGCAAAGAAAGTAGAAGAACCTGTTTTGGATGAAATAAAGCAGGAAGTTGAACCTGTTTTGGATGAAATAAAGCAGGAAGTTGAACCTGTAAAACAGGAAGTTGTTTCGGATGAAACTATTGTAGATGTGATGCCTTCATATTCTGAAGTAGAAAGTGAAGAAGACAAAATAAAGAAGTATGAAGAATTTCTTACTAAATATAAAATTGATTTAGAAAGGGAAGCTGATACAGCCGATACTTCTTTCCATTTTGCGAGTAATGAAGTGCTTTTGGAATTGGCTAAAACTTACAGTGATATTCCATATAGCTATAATGTAAAGGTGGCTGATGTACTTTACAATGAACTAATACGGAGAAATTTAGTTAAAGAAGCTGAAAAGCTGAAAGAGTCATTGAATAAAAGTACATGGTATGTGAAACCTTGGATGAGATTCTAATATGCCAGATTTTCAGGTTTTTAGAAAAGAAACAATAGTTCCAGCATTTCTATCCTTATTGAAAAAGTATGAGGATAGAATACAAGCAGCATATTATGATGCTTTGATGAATATACAAGGTGAAATGAAAATAATTTATGATAAATATGCTATCGATGGTATACTAACTACTTCTGATTTAGCAAAATATAATAGATATGCTGCAATAGAGGAACAATTATTGGACATCTTGGAACCTGCTATAAAAAGAGGCTTGTATGCAATAAAAACAGCATTGCCAGAATTGTATAAACAGTCATTTTTTTATAATGAGTGGGCTTTAGATATGACTACTGGTATACATTTAGGTTTACTTATTCCTTCTGCTGCTCAAATAGCAAAATTATTTTCCATTGAAGAAATAAATAATAAATTTTATGCAGAATCATTAAAAGAATATACAATAGTATCTAGAAGGAAAATAAGAGAAGCATTGATGAATGGATTGGCTCAAGGTAAAACTTTTGAAGCTATGAGCAGAGATTTATCAAAAGCTATTGATATTTCAAATAGTAGAGCATTAAAAATAGTAAGAACAGAAGGGATGAATGCACTTACTGCTGGTTCAGATTATACATACTATCAGGCATTAGATAATGGTGTTAAAGGATATATGGTATGGGACGCTGTTTTGGATTTAAGAACAAGACCAGACCATGCAGCTATGGATGGAAAGAAAAAGGATATGGAAACTGGACTTTATACATTACCTAATGGTGAAACCACTCCATATCCGCATTGGGAAGGATTAAGTCCAGAGCAGCGATGTAACTGTAGGTGTCTTGAAAACTTCTTTGTAGAAGGGCACGAACCAAAATACAGAAGAACTAAAGAGCAAGGAATTATTCCCTACATGACCTATAATGAGTGGTACAAAAAATATCATGGAGGAGGTGAATAATGGCTGTTAGTAAAAAGCGGAAATCCAATAAAATTAAAAAAGTAATGCATGAGTATAAAATGGGTACATTAAAATCCAGTTCTGGTAAGAAAGTTAAAAGCAGAAGACAGGCAATAGCAATAGCTCTGAGTGAAGCTAAAAGACTAAAATAACGGAGGTGTTAGGATGGCTTGTAAAGGTTCAAAAAAGAAATCTTCTAAAAAGACTTCTAAAAAGAAATAGAAGGAGGTCGTAAAATGGCTAGAAAACCTAAATTGGGTAGTGGCAAACGATTTGCTGCTATTGAAAAGAAAGCTAGAGAAGCTGGATATGAAAATCCAGCAGCAGTTGCAGCAAGTGTTGGTATTAAGAAGTATGGTGTCAAGAAAATGACTAAATTGGCACAGGCTGCAAAAAAAAGAAAGAAAAAGGCGGGCAAATGAATAATAAAACTGCTACAGGAAGTTCACTTTCTTGTTATCTTAATTGGATTGCTACTGAATTGCAGAAAAAGGAGTTTGGAGAGGTGTCCATTAAATTTGTTGTTCGTGATGGAACTATAGTTGATGTAAGAAAGGAGTCGGTGGACACGGAACATTTTAGTAAAACTATACAATAGGAGGTACTTGACAAAATATAAAATGTGTGCTATATATGGTTAATGATATAAAGCTGGCTGGAAAAACCAGAGGCGGGAGATGTTGAATAGCGTCTTCTGCCTTTTTTCGTATAAAGGCAAAGGAGGTTTTAATTGAACAAAGCAAGACAAAGAAAACTTGAAGCTAGACGAAGAAGACTTGCAGCATTGCATAGTGTTCCTAGCGAAAAGGATTCTGTTGTTGAGAATACAAATAAGGATTTGGTTACTGTACCAGTTGTTATACAGAATGAATCAAATACTTCAAAAACAAGAAAATCTAGAGGAAGACCAATGAAAAAAAGACTTCCGAAATCTGAGTAGGATTAAAAATACTACAGGATTTTTGTGAAGGATACAAGGAGAAATAATATGAATGATGAGACTATTACATTTGAACAGGTAAAAGCTTTTTTGGAAGCAAACAGTGATGATGAGACTATTAAAACTTATTTGAAGGGATTAGTTCCAGAAGAACCAATAACTCCTGATAAGGTTAAGGCTTATCTTGATACACCAGATGGTAAAGCGTTAATTCAGCCGATGATGGACAAACGTGTTACTGAAGCATTGGATACATACAAACGGAAAACATTTGACAACGAAGTTAATGCAAGAGTTGCTGCTGAATTATTGAAACGCAATCCAGAAGAGACACCTGAGCAAAAGCGTGTTCGTGAGCTTGAAGAGAATATGAGGAGAATGAAAGAAGAACAAGAGATGGAGAGACTTAAAAGTCAGATTAAAGATTTGGCATTTAAGGAGGGAGTCAGTTTAGATTTTATTGATAATATTCCATTTACAAGTGTAGAACAAGCGAATTTATATATTCGCAATTTCAAAACTGAAATAGAAAATGCAAAAACTGCGAAAGTGAATGAACTTCTTGCAAGTGGTTATAAGCCTGGAGCAGGAAATGAGATAAAATCTACTAATAAAGTTGATTTATCTAAACTTTCGGAGAAAGAAATGATTGAGATGGAAATGGCTGGTGAGCTTGATAAAGCTCTTGGTAAAGTATAATTAAAAATTTAAGGAGATAAATATGGGTCTAGAAAATTTTATACCGACAATATGGAGTTCTAAACTTTTTGTTAGACTTCAGAAAGCTCTTGTGTTTGCTTCATTAGTTGATAGGCAATATGAGGGCGAAATTAGAAATGTGGGTGATTCTGTAAAAATCAATGAGATTGGTAAAATTTCAGTAAATGATTATACAAAATATGAAGCTATTACTTGGCAGAAACTAGATAGTGCACAGAAGATTTTAACTATTGACCAAGCAAAGAGTTTCTCTTTTACAATTGATGATATTGATACAGCACAAATGAATCCAAAAGTTATGAATGCTGCAATGACTGAAGCTGCTTATGAAATTGCTGATGTGGCTGATCAGTATATTACTTCATTCTATAAAGATGCTGGAATAACTAATACTACAAATATGGGTTCTGTAACTACTGCTGTTAGTGTGTCTACAGGTAATGTTATTAAAGTGCTTTCTTTTGCATCAAGATATATGACAGAAAATAACGTACCACAGGCTAACAGATTTATTGTTATCCCACCTTGGTTCCATCAGAAACTACTTCTCGCTGAAATTGGTGGTATTTCTGCTACTGCTGTACCTAAAGTATTTGATGATGGTGCAATGACTAGTGGTTATATTGGTGATGCTCTTGGATTCAGAGTCATTGTATCTAACAATGTTGCCGAAGCTGCAACTGGTGTTTCTGCTATTATGGCTTTCAATAATACTGCTATTGCTTATGCTGGACAGATTAGTAAGATTGAAGCAGTAAAACGTGAGAGTTATTTTGATCAGGGTGTGAAGGGATTATATTTGTATGGTGCTAAAGTTATTAGGCCAGAAGCGCTTTGCACGTTATACTTATCTGAAGGTAGCGACTAATTGGAGGTAAATTATGGGAACGAAAACAATAAATCCAGTAAGTGTAGCTCTAGCTGGAGTTGCAATTACTAAAACTGATACTGGCGGAAGCACGGCTTCTATTATAGTTGCTCCTACCACAGCACAGAGTTCATTGAATTTTGAAGATTTGTTTGTGGTTGTTGAGAATTATGCTACTTCTGCTTCTTGTACAGTAACAGTGAAAGCTGGTAATGATTATTCAGAAGTAGGCATTGGGGATGCTCCTAGTGTTACTATTGCTTCGGCTACTACAAAAGTAATAGGTGGTAAAAAACTTGAGTCTGCTAGGTTTAAGAATAAAAATGGCTATTTGAATTTGGATATTACTTCTACTGCTACATGCTATGTATATGCAGTAATGAATCCATTTACTGTCCTTAATCCGAAATAATATGGAGTTAAAATAATGCCAATAACTACTGCTACTGCGGTAACTTTGTACACTTCTATAAGCTGTTCTGCTCAAACAATAATAGATAAGCATCTTATAGAAGATGTACAAATGGCTATAGTAATGAGAACTAATAATTATTTTACAACTGATATTGATTTACAGGATTATGTAACTTTTGACCCAGCATTGAAAACTATTACTTGCAATGATGTCGATTTCATAATAGAGGGTTTTATTAAAGGATTTGATATTTATGTCTATGGAAGTTATCTGAATGATGGATATTATACATTAAAAAATGTTACTAAGAATGTATTAGAACTTGAAGACTGTACATTATATGATGAACCATCAGATAGACCAATACTTATATCTTTAGTAAAATGGCCTCAAGAATTAAGCAAAATAGCTTGCAAGATGATAGCATACGATTATGACATAAGACCTAAAAGAGTAGGGATTCGTTC
>CAZSUZ010000033.1:0-12198 GCA_964610165.1 uncultured Gammaproteobacteria bacterium | reverse complement strand
TATATGATTTTAGTATTAATTACAGTCATTATTGGTTTTGTAATTATGTTTCAATCTAGCCTTAATGCTCAAGCTGCAATTTCAATTCAAAATGCAGTACCCAAAATAATATTATCTTTAATACTTATTACATTTTCCTTTCCCATTGCTGGATTTCTTATAGATTTTATGTATATTGCAATGGGTCTTGCTGGAGATGTTATTATTCAAAATATATCTGATACGGGAAGAAGAGCAGACGTTATTAAAGTTTTAGGGTGGAATGGTGATATCTTTAATCAAAGCACTTGGACATTATTTTCCAGAACTATTGGTAATAATAATGTTTTTAGATCAGGTGGTGCTATTTTATCTTTAGTGCCTGAAACATTACAATACACGTTTAGATTTATAATTGTTACTTTTGCTGTATCAATCTATAGTGCTTTTAATCCTGCTTTTGAAAAACTTCGATCTGGTGAAATATTATCCTCTGTACCTGTAGCAGGGGAATTTCTTGCTTTTCTATTTGGAAGCATATTAGGAAGAATTATTCTCGGATTAGCAATTGGGTTTTTAGTTCCATATATATTAAGCCTTCTAGTTTGGATTAGTATTTTGTTTTTGTTTTTTCGTATATTTTTTATGTTATTTACTACTTATACAAAAATTATTTTATCAATTATATTTTCTCCTCTTATATTACTTTTAGAAGCTTTCCCAAACAATTCAACATTTGGATTTTGGTTCAAAGGACTTTTTTTTAATCTTATGATTTTTCCTATTGTAAGCGTACTGATTATGACATCGGGACTTATTGCAAATGTTGCATACTTAAGATCCTTTAATGCATCCGCTATTGAAAATGAAGGAACTATTGAATATTTTAATATTGATGGCGAACGTATTGGATTTAATAAAGATACTTCTGAATTCTGGAAACCGCCTTATCTTTATACTGTTGAAACAGATGGATTTGTTATGCTCATAGCAATTAGTTTACTTTTTTTAATTCCAGATATTGTACAACTTGTGAAAAAAACGTTTGGAATAGAAGATTTACCACTCAGTATTTCTCCAGGTAAATTATTAAGTGGAAGTGGCACTGCAGTAGCTGGTGGTACAGGTTTATTCTTCAGAGCACGTTCATTAGCAAGTGAGTTTGGCGTATATAACAATAGTCCATCATTACAACGATTTGGATTAGGATGGGCTGGCAGATTTTTAGGTGATAATCCTGATGACAAGTTAGCAAATGCCCTCGCAAAAAGAGATGCAGTAGCAAATGCTGCCGGAAAAGCTACTAGTTAATAGGTGAGACAAATAAAAACCGTTTTTAAAACTAATTTGCTATATTAGAAGTAAGATAACTAGGATACTCAACTTCAACTACTTGAAATAATTGACCCTCATTCGTAAGATCTACACTAGCCCTTGCTACCCATGCATTCATGGTATCTGAATAAAGATATAAATTATCGTTTGTTTGATAAACAAATTGAGCATTAGGAAATTCAACTGTTAAACTTGGGTTAACTGTATCATTACTAAAATATAAAGTTGAACCTGCTCTTATAGTTCCCGTTACTGTTCCAATAGGTTGAGGTGTCGCAATGGGAGTTGTTGTTGCGGTTGGAATTTGTGTTATTGTACTAATAGGAACACTTGTTATTGTTGGATTCACTGTTGCAATAGTAGTTGGCTGCAGTTTCTGTTGAGCTGCAATTGTTGGAGTGTTATTACTTTGATTAACAGATGTATCAATTTCGTTAGTAAACCCAGGAATTCTTAATAAATCTCCGCCAATAATTCTTAAAAACAGCACAGAAAATATAATCAAAATAAGTCCTGAAATACATGAAGTAAGATTTTCCTGAGCTTTTTGAATTTGTTCTGGATTACCTTGAGAAGTTTGCAATGTAAAGGCTGCATAAATAATACAAAATAACGCTGTCAATCCAGCTATTCCTATTCCTAAACTGAATACATCACTGATGAATCCATCAAAACTGGTATTTATACAACCTAATGCTGTATATACTTTTTTTGACTTATTAGCTCCCTCATTATCACCCATGCATTTTGCACAAGCAGCAAAAGCATCTTTATTTGAATCACCTGTTATATAACGAGCACATGCTGCAAGCCCACCTTCACCAACACATACTCTATCTGCACCAACTACTTCACATTTACCTACATAACATTCCCTTATCTGACCTCCATCTTCATCTGATAGAGTTTGTAAACCGTCAAGCTTTGTTTGAAAATCACTTGTAGCTAATTGAACAACCTTATCTCGTAAACCATTTGAGGAAGCCCAAGAAGGACATATACTCTCGCTAACAAAAGGAATTAAACATTGATTACCCTCTAATTCCCCAATATTCATCTCAGATGATAACCCAGAGATGTCTATATCTGTTGGACAACATCTATTTTTACTACTATTATCAGCAAAGCCACAATTTAATAATTCTTCATATTTATCTAAAATTTCTGGATTTTGTGCATCATAAACTATCCCAGGAGTTGGAGTTGTAACTGGATCAGCAAACGGAGCATTAGAACCTGAAGTTCTATAGCTTCTTTGTGTTTTGAAACCAATTCTTAATGATCCATTGCTTTTTTCTTCATTGGTTCGCGGACTAACATATCTATCATTACAAGATTGTCCTGTTTTTTGTATAAATGATGACTGAATTCTACGAATAAATGCATCTTCGCATATTTGTTCATCTAATTCTTCTCCATCACTGCCTATACACGACCATACTCCATGTCCAGGATTTAATCCATCATAACAAGCATCTAACGCATTTAAATTATCGAAGCAACCTTTTGTATTATCTATTAAATTTATACAAGGATCCAGGGCATCAACACTATCAACAGGTAATGTCGGAGTAGGCGTTGGGGTAGCTCTATCCCTACCATTAATCTTATTTTCCGCCAATAAATTTAAATCGCCTAAATGAGTATTACCAGTATTATTACAAACATTCTGGCAACTTCTAGAGAAGACTCCTGCTACATTACTAATACCTTCCAAATTATTACAAACAAAATTAGAAAAAGTTGTACTACATCTCCTAATATTATTTTGATTTAGCTGACCAAAATCATCAGTTTCCGAACAATTCCAAGCAAAATCTGTTAAAGGGATTTTCTCTAAGCATGTTTTGACATTAGTTAAATATGTATCACATCTACCTAACGATTGCATTTTTAAACAATTCCTTACCTCAGGAGTATCTTGAGAATATACATTATTTACAAAAATTAAACAAAAAAATAATATTAGTAATGAAGCTATTTTATTCCGCATAAGTTTATTATATGCGAATAAAAAAAAGTTGTCTATCTATATTACTCTTCTTCTACTTCTTCTTCATACCCTTCTTTAATTGCAGTTACTACAGTTACAAGCAATGCACCAGCAATGGCATATGCTACTTGCTTACTTAAAATTTCACCTAAATTAACTCCCGCCACCATTTCTGCTGTACTAAATCCCCATCCTCCTATTGCATCATAATTACTTGATTTAATATAAGACTTATCAAGTAGTAAAATTAAATATTGTCTTCTTAAATCCTGATCAAGAAGAAATTTACTCATATTATTAGACTTAAGTGTTGCCATAGCAACATCAGTCCCAAGTTTCATTTGAGCGAAAGCACCTGTAAAAAATTTCTCTACATCACTATCCATAGAAAACCAGTTACATATCGTTTGATATAAAAGTTGCTGATATTTTTGTTCTTTAGCTTGATCTTCATCTGCTATAACCGTCATTTCTTTATGTAATTCTTCTATAACACCAAACCAACCATCAATATCTTTAGCATCACCAGCTTTCTTACATACACCTGGTACTTTATTAAGTACTTCCTGGGCTTTGACAAAAGCCATATCTGTTCCTAAACGTCTATCTAGTGCTTGAGGATTTTCATTATCTTCAAGTAAATATTTCATATTAGTATCACCTTCTGGAAGAATAGTTGATTGATTGTCTTGTTCTTTAGAAAAAGACCATCTTTGATAAAAACCATTTACTTCACCCAAATCTTGTTCTCCGTCTCCAAAATATTTTTTACGTTTTTCAGTATCATCTCCTCCAACCATATTATCAAAATAACTTATGAGACCATCCGCGCCAAACATCATATTTCGGATCGTATCATCAGTAACATATTCATCTTTTATTTGTGCTTCATTATTTTGTACTGCTCTCTGTCTTGCAATAGATAGATCGGTACTCAGTTGAAGTAAGGCAAATTCTTTTGGAGTTTTGTCTTTATCTGCTTTTGACCCAACTTTATCATACAGGTTTGTATAAAAATCCATTATTTTCTTTAAATGAGGTACATTACTAAGATAATCACTTTCTTCTTTACCTCTAAATTTAGTAAGTATTTTAAAACGGAAGCGATCCCTTTTTACTTTATCATCTTCGGAAATATCTGTATCGGGAATTGTACTGAGATTGAAATAAAATTCTGATGCTGTTGCAGACTTTGATTCACCATTATTATCTTTATATGATACTGTTCCTTCACTAAGTTCCGGATATGTTTGAACCATTTCTGCAAGCCATGCATTTGGATCTTTTAAAAGTAGTTGATGAAAAACTTCTCCTTTTAAAGAATTAATTCTGTGCATTCTATATTCTCTAAATGCAACTTTTGTATCTTTTCCTTCAATTTTTACATCAAAAATTTTATCAAACCTTTTATCTTCCTTTGTATACTCACCCATTTTCTTTAACCAATCCATATTATTAAATTCACCATCTTTGATTTTCATAATCTCAGCTCTTATTACATCATTTTTTTCTTCTTGGGTAAGAGGACGACCTTTTTTTGTTTCTGCATCCCTAAGATGTTTTTCTTTATCAATGGCTCTTACTTTTTCATCAAATAAATGTTGTACAAACATATTTGCTGTGTCTTCATTTGCAAAACCTTCTACATCCCAAAATGCCGTAACCACTCCTGAAGTTTTATATTTAAGCTCCAATTTTTGTTTGCGAGTAAGATTTCCGTATTCTATACCATTTCCATTTTCATCCTTCATATAATCTAATGAAAGTCGCTTAATTGTTTTATTATTAAACCCAGCAAATGGCCAACCAGCTTGGTCAATTACATTTCCAAAAACCATACCTTTATAAACTTCATCCATCGTATAATATGCATCCCAACGGCCTGTTCTTAAATCTTCCATGAGCTGTTTATTACCAGGGAATATTCTATACATTACCCGCTTATCACCCTCTTTTTTCATTTGTGCCGGATGGAAATTATCAAATGTATCACCGTATTTTTTAATAAAATCATGAAGAGCTATTTCATTAAAACTAAAATTATTCATTCCAGAAAATTCTGTAGTTTCTGCGTCTCCACTTTCTTGGTGTCCTCTTCCTCTATGTCCAAACTTACCCCATCCTGCTAAGGGATTAAAAATACCAGTAATTAATTTATCAAAAGGTAAATCTCCAAATTTTTCAAACATTGGATTTGCTTTTGACATTACTTTTATGCCCCGCAAAGTTAACAAAAAGTTATCAAGATATGCTCGAGAAAAACGAGCATTTATTCGATCTTTAGAAATTTCATCAGTATTACCTTTTGCCTTGTGCACTTGATTAATTACTTCATACATATAATCAATACATTGTTCTCTATACTTCAATACAAATTTTTTAGATTTTCTATCTTTCTTATTTTCTTTATTATTTACATTCTTATCTACATCAAAAATTAGATCTTTATCAATACTTTCTTCTTCTTGAACTAATTGGAAAAAGTTATTAATCATATCGTTTCCATTCTGCACAAATAGATATTGAATAAATGATGGCATTAAGTCATTAATGGTTGCGGTAAGGTCATCGTTATAAAATTCCTGTAGGGAAGTTATATTATATGTTTTTAAAATATCTCGTAATTTTTCTAAATCTATTGTTGCACCAACTTGTTGATACTGATGTACTATTCGTTCTAATGCAGGTCTTCGCTGTATCGGAGAAATAATCATGTCATTAAAAATCTCTTTAAACTTTGATCGTTTTTTTTGATCTGGCTCTTCATTTAAAATCCTATTAAGTTGTACACGTAAATGTTGTGTTATTTTACGAAGCATCTGACCTTCAGAATATGATGAAAACGATTCTTCAAAACTTCCTTTTGGACTGTTATAAAGAGTTTCGAAAAGTACACCAAGATCATCTTCTATTTCTGCTTGCAGTTTTTTAACAGCGTCTATATCAATTCTGCCATTAATAATAATTTTGGATCTAATTGCTTCAACGGTATAATCTCTATTAACCTTTGCAGCAAGATCTTGATATCCTTCGTAACTCCCATCAAGTGTACCGGTTCCTTCCTGCATAAATCTTTGAACTTTTTCTAGCTCGTAATCACTATTTATTTTTAAACGATCTTTAATAAAGTTTTTTACAGCTGTCTCATCTGCAAATGGCTCACCTGGAAATTCACCTGTAAGTAAATAATTCAGAGCTCCATTAACTTCGTCAGTAAGTTGTCTTAATTCTTCACTCTTTTCATCTTGTGTACTGCTTAATCCATCTATTTGAGCCTTTCTTGCTTCTTTTGATAATTGTTCATTTTGTTCAATTGCTCTTATTTGTAATCTATTTGCATCTAATTCGGCATTTAATTCTTGAAAACGATTTGTGTCACCATTTCTTAATTTATCCATTATTTCTTTATATTGGCTTATTCTATTTTCATCTTCAACACCTCGTTTTTTACGATTTCCTCCCCTCATTTCCATGGGATTTTGTGGAAGATTATACTGTTCTTCATTTTCTTCTGTTTTCTCATTGTTGCTTGTTTTTTGTTGTTCTTCACTTTGTCTAGTTGTCTGAAATTTCTGATCAACATCTGCCACTGTTAATACATTCCCTTGCGTATCTTTTATTTTCCCTTTTTCAGATAATTTAAGCATACTTTCACGCATACTATCTGCTGCTACAGGATTTAATCTCACCATGTCAAAGTCTTTTTCTAATTGAGTTTTTTGTTCTCCAGGTTTGGATACCGTTAAATACTGCGGATTATCTTTATCAGTAGCTTTATTAATAATATTTGCTAAAAAAGTTGCAGAATCTGCGCTTTGAGTTTTGTTAGCTAATGTTTGAATAAATGTTTGTTGTGTATCATTTAGACCAAGAGATTGAAGTGCTTCTATATCAAGAGGTTGACCATTATTACCAGTTAAAAATTGAAGGAATTCAATGACAGGTTGTGCTGCTGCTTCCTTGGCTTCTTTTGCACTACGTGGAATAACACCTGATTTTGCTTTTTCTGCTTCATTCACAGCAGTATCAGCATTAGCCACCATATCTTTTATGATTTTAAGAATACGTTGTAAGAGTGACTTTTTTTTATCAGGAGTATCTGCTTTGGTCCATTCTAAAGAGAAACTCTCCTTTATTCTTGTTTCAAATGGTACGCGAGCACCACTTTCATTTTCTGCCATATATTAATTATATCATTTTGACCTAATAAAAAGATCAATTTTATTTATCTAAAATTTAGCAATAGACTATTATATCTTTCTTTTTAAAAACGTCTCAAAACTCTGACTTAATACCACAAAAGATAATGATGACGTTCTAAAATAATTAGGTAATTCGCATGTTAAACATGTTATATTCATTTTCGTACCAAAGAAAACAAGTAAGTCAAAAAGAAATATGACTGGAAGTAATAGTAAAAAAATTAAAGATAACAAACGTGACATACGGTTTATTATACTTCATCTTCTTCGGTTGTTTCTGGTTGTTCGTGTTCTTCTGCTGGTCGTTCAGATTGATTAGATTTTAAATCAACAACGAGTCTGCGATCACGACCTTCTCCAATAGAAAAACTTGAAAGATCTGTAAAGTTTTCTGCTATGTATTCATGCATTACGCGTCTTTCATAGGATGAAAATCCACGTAAATATGTTGCAGATTGTCTTTCTTGAACTTTTTTAGCTGCTTCTGAAGCAATATATTGCAAACGACTCATCTGTTTTTCTCGATAGTCATTTACGTTTATAAGCAGATCAATTTTTTCGTTTGTTTGTTTAAAAATAATTACTTCAAGAATTTTTTGCAGTGCACGAATTGTTTCTCCATGTCGTCCAATAACTGTTGGTGCTTCTTCATCTACTTTAATATTAACGTGAAACATTTCACCTTCTTGAGTGACTTCAATTTCTGCAGCATTTACCATTTTACTCACAAGTTCTTGAGTATTTGTTTTTATTATTTCTACTTTATCCATATATATTCAAATTATAATTTTTAATTGTTAAAAGAATGTAATTATTTTTTCTTTTTCTTAGATTTAGATTCTTTAGGCATCACTACCTCTTCAGGTTCTAATACATTTTCACCTGTAGCATCTATTAATTCAACTGTTTTTTTATCGCGATTAATATGAAAGTGTTGCAATATACTAAATAGTGAAAAGATATTCCAATAAATTGATAATCCCATTGGTAATGTATATGAGAAGTATCCAATCATAATTGGGAAGAAATACTTCATCTGAGTATTCATTGCTTTTTGGAATTCTTCTGCTGTACCGCCTTCTTTCTTTTCACCATCTTTTTCTGAAGATGCTGATGGTTGCATAGAAGGTAATGTTATTCTCGTTTGTAAATATTGAAGAATTGCTGTTATAACAGGAATACTAAAGAAAATCCAATTTCCTGCACTACTTGGAGTTTGTGCTAAATTAATACCGAAAAAATTTGGATCGATAGAAGTTATATGAAGCAAATTGGAATATAAATCTCCATTTATTTGTTTAACTATTTCTCCATTTACATCTTCCTTTAAAAAAAGTTGTAATGTTTGATACAAACTAAGAAATATAGGAATTTGAATAATTGCAAATAAACAACCTGCAGCTGGATTAATACCGGCTTCTTGATATGCTTTCATTTGTTCTTGCTGAAGCATTTTTGGATCTTCTTTATATTTTTTTGAAAGTTTATCTAGTTTTGGTTTAATATCCTGCATTTTTTTTGCAGTATCCATTTGTTGTTTAAAAAAAGGATGAAGAACAATTCGTACAAGAACTGTGATTGCAACAATAGAAAATCCAAATGCACCAGGGAGCCCAATGGTAAGAAATAGTTTATAGAAAGCAACTAAAATATTTAGAATTGGTTCTACAAAAATTACATGAAATAGTTCAAACACAGTATTTTATATGAATTGGTAATTATTTTGCTAATTTTGTTCTTCCTTTAGCTCTTCTTCTTTTGATGACGTCTTGACCTTTTTTAGTAGCCATTCGTACAAGAAAACCGTGTTTCTTTTTACTTTTATCAGCTTTAGGTTGATATGTTCGTTTTGACATAGGGGTAATAAATGATTAATAATATTAAAATTTTTCTCCAAATCTTGTATCTAGTATAGATGTTTTTTCTCCAAAAAAACTCTGCCATACTGCTTCTGTTACAAATGGCATATATGGATGGAGCATCTTAAGGGTCTGCAAATAAATTCCTTTAAGTTTTTCGGAAGTCTCCATACTACCATTTTTCATCTCTTCTTTCAACTGCTCTATATAATAGTCGGCAAATCTATGCCATAAAAATTCGTATGTTTCATCAAATGCTTTGGCAAATTCATGTTTTTCAAAATGTTTATGATATGCTTTTTCAAGCTGAGAAAACTCTTTTTCTAATAATTTTATTTCTTTTTTAGCATTTTCTGATAATTTTTCTTTTGGATTTTCAACCTGCATATTCATTTCGATAAATCTACCAATATTCCAAATTTTATTACCAAAATTACGCATTCCTACAATTTTATCTTCAGAAAGAACGACATCTCCACCTTCTTTTGTACCAAATACAAGTGCTGCTCGTAGTGCATCTGCCCCATATTGATCTACCATAAGTAACGGATCTATTACGTTTCCTTTACTCTTACTCATTTTTTGCCCATGTTTATCACGAACCATTCCATGAAGGAACACATTCTGAAATGGAATTTGTTTTGTTTCAAAATAACCAATCATAATCATACGTGCTACCCATGCTCGTAGAATGTCATATCCAGTTTCCATAACAGTTGTTGGGTAAAAATAGTCAAAATATTCTTTACCAACAGATTGCAATGTTGCAAAGGGCCATTGAGCAGAAGAAAACCAGGTATCAAAGGTATCTTCATCTTGAACAAATGTACATGAATGACAAATGTGACAATCTTTTGGTGTTTCTTTTGAAACAAACCATTCTCCTTTTGTAATACATTTATATGCTGGAATTCGAATTCCCCATACAATTTGTCGAGAAATATTCCAATCAATAAAATTTTCTAAAATTGTTGTTAATTGTTTTTTAAATCGTTTTGGAAACACTTTAATAGCATCTTTTTCAACAAGATCTACTGCATTTTTTGCTAAAGACTTAACATTAATAAACCATTGTTCTTTTGGTAAGGGTTGAAGTGTGGTACCACAACGATAACATACCTTTAACACCATATGGTGTGGTTCGGTTTTTTCTAAAAAGCCTTCAGCTGTAAGTCTTTCAACTAAATAGTTGCGTGCTTTAGTTACATACATGCCATCAAGTTCTGTTAGTTGTGTATTTTGCATTTTGCCATCGAACCCAATTACTGGATGGTAAGAAAGATTATGTCTTTTACCTACTTCAAAATCATTAAAATCATGATAAGGAGTTACTTTTACTGCACCTGTTCCAAATTTTGGATCTACATATTCATCTGCAATAATAGGGATTTCTCGATTAGTAAGTGGGAGTAATACTGTTTTTCCAATCAGATCTTTATATCTTTTATCTTTAGGATGAACCATTACTGCAACATCACCAACATACGTTTCTGGACGAGTTGTTGCAATAGTTATAGAACCACCACCTTTTACAGGAAATTTTATGTAGTAAAGCAAACCTTCGGTTTCTTTATCATTTACTTCTAAATCTGAAAATGAAGTTCCACAAGAAGTACAATAATTGACAAGTTTAAAATCTCTATATACTAGTCCATCATGAAATAAATGTTCAAAGGTGTCATAGACTGTTTGTACGATATCTTCATCCATTGTAAATTTTTCATTACTCCAATCTAGAGCAAAACCAAGTTGGCGCATTTGACCTTTTATTGTTCCTTTATTCTCCATTACAAAATCCCAGATATTTTTAAATAGTTCTTCACGAGAAAAATCGAAACGACTTTTGCCTTGTTTTTTTAAATGTTTTTCGTACACAAATTGTGTTTCTATACCAGCATGATCTAACCCTAATACCCAAAATGTTTCATATCCCATCATTTTGTGATAACGAATCATGACATCTTCATACACAAACATTGCATGACCTAAATGTAGATTCCCATTTGCGTTTGGCGGTGGAAGGATAATTGAAAATGGTTTTTTATCGCTACTTATTTTTGCTTTGAAGTAATTATTATCTTCCCAAAAGGAATATAATTTTTCCTGAAATAGCTTGGGTGTATATTTTGAATCCATCATAATGAAAGTTCCTATTCTATCAATCGTGATATTATCAAAAATAGCTTGAATTTGCAATATAATCATAGTATCTTTGTATGGATATGGAGTGGTTTACTACAAGCTTAACCTGGTATTTATATCTTTTTGCTCTGGGAATATTGTTTTTTCCTTTAACAGCAAGAGTTTTTAGTATGTTTGTAGACAAAGGGTACCCATTTGCAAAGACACTTGCCATTATAATCGGTAGTTACACAATTTATATACTGGGACTTCTTCATATTGTGCCATTTAGTCGCGAAGCACTCTTCTTTTTATTACTATTCTCCGGATTTATTTTTTATAAATTTTTTGGTAAAGAATTAAAAGATTTAAAAAAATTAACACCAGAACAATATGTTCTGATAATTGCTGAAGAACTTTTCTTTTTTGTAGCTTTTCTATTTTTAGTTTACATGCGTGGACAGGAACCTTCTATTCGTGGACTAGAAAAATTTATGGATTTTGGATTTATGCAATCTATAAATCGTTCTGAATATTTTCCACCACTAGATATGTGGTATTCAGCAGATCCAAATATGCCAAATGGGTACCCAATTAACTATTATTACTTTGGACATTTAACAGGAACTTTTTTAACAAAATTATCAGGGATTTCTCCTTTTATTGGATATAACTTAGTACTAGCTACCATTTTTGGACAAGGTATTAC
>CAZSUZ010000032.1:0-13139 GCA_964610165.1 uncultured Gammaproteobacteria bacterium | reverse complement strand
TAATTGTAGATTTTGAAAAAGATACTGAGTTTTTTAAATCGTCTTTACAGAATAAATCTATAGTAATTGCAGGACGTGGCCCAACTGGTGGAGCTCCAATTGCAAAAGCCTTTGATACTCTACAAATTCCGTACGTTATGACGGATTCAAAAACTCAGAATGCAGATAATTTGTATAAAAATGCAGACATTATTATTACTGCAACTGGTTCAAAAATTATTAATAAAAGCAATATTAAAAATGGTGTTGTGTTATTAAATGTGGGACTTCGTAAAGAAAATGGCATTTTAAAAGGGGATTATGATGAAGAAGAAATTCAAAATATTGCAAGTTTTTATACAGAAACGCCAGGTGGCCTTGGACCTTTAGATGTTCTGTATCTCTACAAAAATGTAATTGATGCTACTAAACAAGTATGAAACATATATATGTAGTAACTGGTCAAACAGCAACTGGTAAAACTTCTTATGCAATTGAACTTGCAAAAAGGGTTAATGGCGAGCTAATAAACTGTGATTCTAGACAAATATATAAACATCTCAATATTATTACTGGTAAAGAACTAGAAAAAACTAATAATAATTTTGTGCTAAAAGAAAATTTAAATAATTTCGATATTGGTTATTATACTTTTACAGAATCAAATATTCCTATTTGGTTGTATGACATTATTTCTCCAGATAAAGTTTTTTCAACATTTGATTATAGAAACTGTGCCTTACACGTTTTACAAGATATTATTACAAGAGGCAAAACGCCAGTTATTGTAGGTGGAACCTATTTTTATTTAAAACATTTGTTGTATGGCACTGTTGATACATTTGTGGAGCCAAATCCAAAACTTCGTGAAGAATTAAATACTAAATCTGTATACGAATTACAAAATATAATATTTAAATTAGATCCACTCATTTTAGATAAGCTAAACCATAGTGATAGAAATAATCCTCATAGATTAATTCGTAAAATTGAAATCATGAAAGGAGAAAAGCAAGAAAAAAAGACTGAATTACCTTTACATAAATTGTTTCCTGACTTTAAAATTGTAATGATTGGATTTAAATATAATGTAAAAGAAGCATTACATGAAATAATTAGCAATCGTGTTGACGAACGATTGAATAATGGTGCAATTGATGAAGTAGTATCATTACTAACTCAATACCCAACAGATAGTCCTGGTTTAAAAACAATAGGGTATAGTCAAATAATTGAACATCTGCAACATAAACGTTCATTAAAAGATATGAAAAAGGAATGGATTATTAAAGAACTCCAATATGCAAAAAGACAACTAACATTTATGAAAAAAGATCAACATATTGTATGGCACGAGATGAAATAACGTGATTATAATGTATGTAACCAATGTCCAAAGTAAACAATATTAAAATTATTCTTTCTTTTGTATTTTTTAGTCTTGCTATTTTGTTTGCATCACTCGCTATAAATTCTTATCAAATTTACCTAAAATCGCAAGCAGCCTCAACTCCAGAACAGGCATGTCTTACCACACTCGCTGAAAAACCAATTTGTGATGGAGGATTGCTGAGTAATGCAACTTGTCAGATGGAAAAATCTAGTGGCGATGAAATAGCAGTTGGGTGGAGAACATATAAAATTAATGGTAATCCAACTATTGTCAATGATGATAGTCATGCTTCCAATTTGGGACCGGGTGAAATTGTAATGACGCCTAATGGAAATAACAACTATTCTGCTGGTGCATATACTCAAGTAAATGTAACGCAAGGTAAAGTATACTGTGCAAGTTGGCATTGGGGAGCACCTGGACCGGATAATGCGCCTGCACATTATAGCCGAACATTAGGAATTGATCCCTATGGTGGCAATGATCCAACTTCACCCAATATAGTGTGGGGGAATACGCATACTGGTCCGGCAAGACAATTAAGATATGTTCCTCCGGATGTTAATGTCGATGTAAAAACTGTTGCACAGAGTTCAAAAGTGACTATTTTTTATAAAGTAGATTGTAGAGATTGTCCTGGTGGTAGTCTTATTCTTATAGATGGTATTAATCTTTTTGATGAAGGTATTTCAAATATTACAACAGCACCTACTCCATCAAACACACCTGGTGCAACAAACACGCCAAATCCTTCTCAACCAACAAATACACCATCACCTTCAATAAATGCACCATCACAAACACCAACAGCAACAAATACACCAATAATCACGAATACTCCAACAACAACACCTATTCCTACAAATACATATACGCCAACACCCACAAAAACAAACACACCTACACCTACAATTACATTGACACCTACGCCTACAGTTACGCCAACAAATACTAGTACCCCAACGCCTACAAATACTCCAACCCCTACGGTTACACCAACACCACAACCAACTTTTACACCATATCCAACATATACGTTAATTCCAACTTATACACCACAGCCTACACAACTGGCACAAAATACAAATTCACTTCCTCAAAATTTAACAGTTAATGAACAACCACCGGGTATAACTCCTTGGGCATTATTTGCTATACCTTTAGGTTTAATTCTTATTGGTTTACTGCTTTAATTTTCATTGGATTGCATTAATAAAGTCGTGTATTATTAAAGTGCGTATACCTCTTCTCGAGGTATATTGTCTGTGAAAGAAATTTGGCAATAACTGTACAATATGTCCAAACAAGATAAAATAAAAATACTGCTTGCAACCTTCTTTTTTGGTTTGGGAATTATTTTAGCCTCTTTAGCAATACAAAATTATCAAGTAAGAACTCAAACACGTGCTGATGATACACAGTCAATTGATGTAAGTTTACAAAGTAATAATAAACTTGGTGTATTAGATCAAGGTTTCGGTTTTATTGTTTCAGATATCACTAACACCACTATTATTAATGAAATTAATGATATTTTTAAATCAGCAAATCGGGATTCAGTAGAAAAAAGTGTCTTCATTAAACTTGTCAATCCAACTGTTGAGACTATTCAAAATACAAATTTTCAAAGACTGCAGTCAAATGGATTCAGATGGTATTTTTCTTTTACAAATTTTACAAATGTAGAGCCTGTACTTGCTGAATATTATAGAACTAATACAAGTGAAGTTATTGTAGAAATAACCAATTATGATAATTTTGATGTAACAAAAATTGATCCTATATTAACTACATATCCAAAAGTTAAATTCCATGCTGCAGAATTTACATTCTGGCCTAGAGAACAAGTAAAAGAACTGTTAACTAAAGCTCCACCTCCAAAATTAAATGCTGTAAGTATTAAAACCATAGTAAACGGTAATACTTCAATTAAAGAAAATGTACTATTAATGTTTGATACTTTCTGGGATGCTTCAAGCGATGAACCAGGTAATTCAAATATAGAAATTAATTATCCAGCTAATACAAAACTTGC
This sequence comes from uncultured Gammaproteobacteria bacterium, assembly GCA_964610165.1. Taxonomy (GTDB): domain Bacteria; phylum Patescibacteriota; class Microgenomatia; order UBA1406; family GWC2-37-13; genus MFZZ01. The sequence continues at coordinate 9,732 of CAZSUZ010000032.1, read as the reverse complement.
GTTATCTGATATTCAAACTAAAGAAGGGGGAGTAATAAATGAAGAACAAGCAAGAAGATATGGGATAATTAGCTCTGCTTTAATGTCTGGAATAGCTACACAAGGCGCTACAGATAAAGCTTCAATAAAATATGTAATCGCTGGAGATTATGCAAAAATGGCAGTATTTGAACGTCAAATGCTTCTATCTTATGCTCATTTATTACATAATCGACCCGAAGTAATTTGGCCAAATCTTACCTCAACTAATGGAAATGCTGCACGCGAAATAGATCCAATCATCGGAATGACAGCCTATAAAGACAGTAATTATTTCGGTATATTTACAAATATAACAGGCGATCCTGTTACTATTAATCTTACTGATAACATAAATCTCTCTGAATATAAAACACTTTCTAATCAAAAAGGGCCTGGAGATATGATCACAACAGATAATACAATTGTCCTTCAAGCTTATGAAACCGTATATTTTTTCCCATCTAGTTCTTGGATAGAATTACAAGCTTCAACAACTCTTACACCTACTGGTCCGGCAAATGGTGCTACACCATTCCCAACTTTACCAAACATTCCTCAAACTGCAGGTCAACTTGTTTGTGATGCAGGCTCAGATCCTTATGATTCAACTGTTATCAGAGTTACTAATAATACTAATCAAACAATCGATGATTTAACCTCTGTTGTATTTAGATGCGAATATGAGCCAGGAAGAATTGTAAAAGGGAAATATAAATGTGAAACATGTTTAGATGGCGATGAAGTTAATGATCCAAATTGTCAAAAAGGTATTTATGATCCAACCGCTTCAATTGTTGAATTTACCTTAGCTCCTGGTGAAACAAAAGAATTAAAAATGGCACTTAATAACTGTGAAATTGGACAGATTGATGTGTATAACACAGACCCTAATGTAAATGATAGTCCTCTTGAATGTTTTAATCCAAGATCACAATATACAAATCCTGCACCACCAACACGATGGCCAGGTGGTATAGGTTTTGCAATTGATGAAAATGCAACTGGATACAGTAATGGTAACTGCGAAGTTCCAACAGCAACTCCAACACCAACAACACCTCCTGCAACACCCACAAATACACCAGCACTTACAAATACTCCAACCGCAACACCTACACCATTACCAACTAATACACCAGCTCCAACCAATACACCACTACCAACTAACACAGTAATACCAACAAATACGCCTGCACCAACAAATTCACCAATGCCAACATACACACCAATTCCTACTTATACACAGTATCCAACTAATACACCAATTACTAAACTTGAAGTAAACGAACAACCACCAGGTATTACACCATGGGTAATTATTGCTGTCCCAATTGGATTAATATTAATTGGACTATTACTTTAATTGCTATTTATCATTAATTTGTCATAATAGATATATGGAAACAAATAACAATACTCCTTTAAATATGGATAAACTCAAAAAGAATGCAGCAAGTGTAGAATCTCCAGGAAGAGATTCATTACCAAAATTATTTGACAAATATAATATTATCTTAGGGTTATCCATTCTAGCTTTTATAGCTGGCGCTAGTTTTTGGATATTTGTAACGTACATGTTATGAAGCGACACAATCAAATAAAGTTACTAATCTCGCTTATATTATTCGGTATATCTGTTGTACTGTTTTCTTTGAGTGTTAGACAGTATCAAGTACTTATTAATTCACGTGCTGATGAAGGTATAGCGCCGAGTATTTCAATATCACCAACAGCAACTCCGACACCTGCTATACCTAGTGATGCAGGTTTTACTGATATATCAAAAGTTGATGATCACACCTATACACCACCATTACATCCTGATCTAGTTACAGATGCAATGAAACAAGCAGCAGCACAAAATGGTGGGTATTGTAATATTGATAAAAGAGAATGTACAGGATGGGCTTGGAGATTTGTATGTTCTGTATCACCAGATATTGTTTGGGAGCCAGCAGGAAATCCAAACTGGACACTAAGTGATGCGGAACGTCTTTATACTCGTTGGTGTACAAAATATACAGGAACTACTCAAGATATTAAAGTAAAATTTGAAAGATTAGATGAACCAGATGATGGAGATCAAGTTTATAAACTAGATGATGTAGGTTGTGGTAAGCTTGTGCAGATAGATGTAACAGTTAAAAACTGCGAACCAGGAGTTGATGGTGAAGATGGGAGTGGTTGCGACACTGGAGGTGGAAATATAAAAGATGCACTTGTCTACTATACAGGCGCATGTCCAGTGCCAACTGCCACAAATACACCAGCACCTACAGCAACATCAATACCACCAACTAACACGCCAACACCATCACTTACACCTACTGGAACACTCACACCATCACCAACACCTACAATAACATTAAGTCCAACACCAACATTCACACCAACACCTACTTTAACACCATCTATTACTCCAACACCTACAAATACACCAACCGCAACACCAATACCTCCAACTAATACACCAGTACCAACAGCAACACAAGGACCACAGCCAACATACACACCTCAACCAACTTATACACCACAACCAACATATATAGCTCAAGTATTACCAACCGCAACACCAGTTACACAACTTGTAGTTAACGACCAACCACCAGGTATAACACCATGGATGTTTGTACTTGTACCAATAGGTCTTGTGCTTGTAGGATTGTTGTTGTAATCTATCTTAATAAAACGAGTGAAGTAATTTCGGTTACGAACGAAGATATATCAATAATAATATTTACTCTCTCTTAAATAAAGAAATAAAAGCTTCCTTTGGCACTTCAACCTTACCAATCATTTTCATTCTTTTTTTACCTTCTTTTTGTTTTTCAAGAAGCTTACGTTTACGACTGTAATCACCACCTCCAACAGTTTTACTATTTTTAGTAAGAACATCTTTACGAAGTGCTGAAAGTCTTTCTGCTGCAATAATACGACCCTTGTACTGTGCTTGAATTTTAACTTCAAACTGTTGACGAGGAATAAGTTCTTTTAATTTATGAGTTAATTCATTTCCACGCTTTTGTGCCCGATCTGCTACTATAATTTGAGAAAATTCTTCAACTTCATCTCCATTCAACAAAATAGCAAGCTTATCTGCTTCAACCATTTCGTAACGAAGTAATTCCCAATCAAATGAAGCATATCCAGAAGTGATAGATTTTAATTCATCAAAAAAATCTGAAACCATTTCTGAAAGTGGCATTTCATATTCAATAGAGACCTGATTTTTATTATCCATTGTTTTAAAAGTTGCTCTATGATCTTCACAAAGTTGCATTACAGAACCCACATGATCTTTTGGTGTAATAATTAAAATACGTACAATTGGTTCAAAATAGCTTTCGTTTTCATATTTATAATCAACTTGTGGAGGAGTAAGAATTAGACTTAAATTATATTCAACTTCAAGTCTTTCTCGAATAACATCTGCATGAAGAAGACCTAAAAATCCCACTCTAAAACCTGCTCCAAGTGCTTGACTATAAATTGCACTAAAGTCAAGTGAAGAATCATTTAAATATATTTTTTCTAACGCTTTTTTTAAATTTTCATAATCAGCTGGATCTGTCGGAAACATAGATGCGTATACAACTGGCTTAACTTTTTTATATCCAGGTAATGCATCAAATGTCAAATCTGTAATGGTATCTCCAACACTAACGGTATGAATATCTTTTAAATTTGTGACAATATATCCAATTTCACCAGGTGTTAACGCAGGTTTAGTAATTAAATCTGGCGTAAAAATACCAACTTCACTCGATTCAAAAGAAGTATGACCAATAGCCAAATTCATTTTTTTACCTTTATTCGCTTGACCAGAAAAAATACGAACAAAAGAAACAACTCCTTTATGTGTATCAAAATATGAATCAAAAATCAGAGCTTTTAACTCATTAGATTCTACAGGTTTTGGTGCTGGAATTTCATTGACGATACGATCCAAAACGATATCAACATTCATGCCAGTTTTTGCTGAAATAGCAAGAATCTCTTTTTCATGAACACCTAAAAAATCCACAAGTTCTTGTTTTGTCTTTTCTACTTCTGCATTTGGTAAATCTGTTTTATTGAGAACAGGAATAATAACTAAATCTTTTTCTAACGCTTTATATGCATTTGAAATTGTTTGTGCCTGTATTCCTTGTGTACAATCAACAAGTAAAATAACACCTTCTACACAAGCTAATGTACGATCTACTTCATATGAAAAATCGACGTGTCCTGGAGTATCAATAAGATTTAAAATATAATCTTGACCATTATGATGAAAGTTCATGCGAACTGGAGCAAGTTTAATTGTAATACCACGTTCTCTAGAAATTGGATTACGATCGAGCATTTGTTCTTCATGTCTATCTTTATCTATTGTATTTGTTAATTCCATTAAACGATCTGCAAGAGTAGACTTGCCGTGATCAATGTGTGCGATAATTGCAAAATTACGAATATTACTCATCATAAGGACTTATTATATCATTAACGATCTCGTCTCTCTGTTCTTTTCATAATACTTCCTAACCATAATTCTGATAGACCTTTTGTAGACAAAAGCCATCCAATTTTTATATTTAATTTATTGTTCTCTCCATAACTATATGTAATTGCAGTTCCAGGAACTCCTGGAATGTTATATCCATCATTTAATTTTGGTATCTCTGCAGATAAACCTTCATTATCATAAATTTGTGAGGACTGAATTAATGTGAGTAATCCGACTAAATCCTCGAATGTACCTTTTCCTGAAGCCAGTTTATTCTGGGCATCAGTAATAACCTGCGCGTTTCTTAACTTTCTTTTCATATATCTATCAAGTTTTTTATTGACAATTTGCAATTTAGATTGTCTATCTGGATCTGCCAAATTATTTTCAATATCATTTCTTAATAATTTTAATTGCTTTTCAGTAGGCTTTAATTGAGATATAACTTCCTTCATACTTTCTGGTAAATTAAAAGTATGCAATACATTATTAATTTGTGAGTCTACTTCTTGAGCTGATAGTATTGCCTTTTGTTGAACGATAGCATTAATGTTATCCCACATTGGGTATAAACGTTTTCCAATCCACTGAGAAATACGTGTAAAACACTCAGCCATTATTAAATCCTTGGATGTATCATCAAGTGCATCTATTTCGAAAGTCATTGAAGCACCTTCAGAGACACGAAGTTCACGTTCATAGTCACTTGTATGATGTGCAAATAATTCTTTTGTATGAGGTATATCTAAAAATAAAGAATTTAATTCTTCCTGCAGCCAACCAGATAAATGATAGTGTGCTAATGATGCATAAGGATCAATTGTTTTAATAAGATCATATAATGAATATCTTTTATCCTTCATGAATTTTTGAAGTACAGTGCCTACTGTTTCGTTTGATAAAATTTCTGGTTTAATTTCTGCGAAATCTATTGATCCAGAAAAATAAGAAGGATACCTTTCTTGTAATAATGCAATAGACTTTTTAAAAGAAATACTCGGATTAGCTTGATCTAATAAATTTGCCTCTTCCATTGTAAAGTGATCGGTAACTCTAAAATGTAATGTGGGGTTTGACATAGGTCCTTTTCCACGATGGTCAAATTCATGTTGTTTAAGTTGTTTTGCATCGTCACCACGATAATATCCACTTAAGCACCCTATAAGTAAATCTTCTTCTTTTATTTTTTTAAGAAAAGGGATCTCTTGACACAATACATTATTATGTAAATCCAACATAGTTCCGATACTAAGTCTATTTCGTTTAGAAATTGCACTATATACTTCCTGTAATTTTTCTTCAGAAAGATTTAATTTGTGTCTATCAATATCACTATTGCCTGTTGGTAGAGAAGTTAAATCGTTTACATCACATGGCATATATGTATTGTTATTATGATCACGAACCATAACCCATGTAACCATATCAAGTGGAACAAGTGAAGGAACTCGAGGTTTTTCATCTGTATGTCCGGTACCTTGAATTAAGGGACCTTTAGGAACTTCTATATTAATTTCTTGTGCGTTTTTTCTTAATGCCCATTCCCATTCTTGGTAATTTACACTTAAAACTGTATGTGTAGATGCAACTGATGTATTAAAAACAAATAATTCTTTATTATTACCAATATCAATTACTTCTGTTCCTGCTAGGCGAGCACCTTCTAAAAATATTGCTTCATTTATTTGTGATGGAGTTAAAGTAGTATCTGTATCCTTACGTTCTGGATATCCAAGATCTTTTGGACGTGGAATATCATATACTGGAGATCCAGGAGGCGTTAGATCGCTAAGCATTTCATAAAATACTTTTCCTGTCGGTGAATAATGTATAAGTCTGTGGAGTTGTTCCATATCCTATAATATTATACCAGACATACACATTAAATGCGTAGATTTAGATTGGCACAATAGAATAAAGATATTCTTAATAAATCATCAAGATAATTACACTACCCGAAGTGTAGTTGCTCCAGATCCACGACCCCAATGATCACCGTGAATTACAATGACTTTCCCTTTTTTATCAATGAGTTTTTGCTTACGGAGCATATCAACTGCTCTGTTAATTTCTGCCATAACAACTTCGTCTGCTTTATCGAATGCAAATTCAAATGCTGTTACACCAAAATTTATGGTAAGTAAGTCACAAATTGCATCTGTTGGAGAAAATGCAAAAATAGGTGCTTTTGGCCTATAAGTTGATAATGTTTCTGCGGTTTTACCTGATTGTGAAAATACGACAAATCCAACAATTGGTTCATTACTATGTAAATGCTGTTTATACAAATTATATGCAGAGTTACACATCATGGTTGTTGAATCAGTTACAGAATACGTTACAATGTCTCGCATATCTGTTTCTACTTTAGGTTCATAGAATAGGGCAGTGCGTGTCATCATTTCAACAGCTTTAATAGGATATTTACCATTTGCTGTTTCTCCTGAAAGCATAATTGCATCTGTATTATCATAAATAGCGTTTGCAATATCAGATACTTCTGCGCGAGTAGGGTATGGATAATCAATCATTGATTGAAGCATTTGGGTTGCTGTGATAACAAATTTACCATGCATAATACATTCTTGAATCATTTTCTTTTGGTAAAAAGGCACTTGTTCAATTGGTATTTCTACACCTAAATCTCCACGAGCTACCATTACACCATCAGTTGCTTCAATAATATTGTCTAAATCATCAAGCGCTTTTTGTGTTTCAATTTTAGCTACAATTTTTCCTTTTACTTTATGTGTTTTCATTTCTTCTCGAACTACTTTAATATCATTTGCAGAACGAACAAAAGATAAAGCAATAAAATCAATCTCATGTCTAGAAGCTAGTTTTAATCCATCAAAATCTCGTTCGATAAGAACTGGAAATGGAAAATCTGCGCCAGGAATATTTAATGTTTTTCTTGTTTTTAAAACACCAGTTGTTTCTGACTGGAGTAATGTTTGTTTGCCTTTTTTTACTACATGAAAAGTAAACGCACCGTCATCTGCAATAATTTGTTGACCTTCTTTTAGATATTCAATAATATGTGGATGAGTAATGGAAAATCCTTTTTTATTTTTTTCAAATGCTTCCTGACCAAAAACTAACATTTCACCTTCTGCAAGATCTATGCTTTCTACCGGCATATTTATACGAAGTTCTGGACCTTGTAAATCAATAAGTGTTCCAACCCGTACCCCCATTTTTTCTGCGACTTGGTTGACACGAACAATACGTTCACTGTGCCATTCGACAGTATTATGTTTAAAATTAAAACGGAAAATATTTACTCCTTTATTTATTAAGGTTTCGATCATCTCAGGAGAATCAGATGAAGGGCCGATTGTTGCGATTATCTTAGTGAGTTTGTTCATAATAAATGTATTATACTACTAAGACTCTTATGTTACACGAAGAAGATCGATCTATTTTTAATCCGACAGAAAATTATGCTACTATATCGAAAGAGATTATTAGTGGTAAACATCCACTTTTTTATGTATACACTCTGATTGGTAACCCAGAGCCAGAACATCCAGTTACCTATACATCGTTGTTTCCAATACAGAATGGAACAATTGAAACATATGTTAATGACACAACAACAGCAGATGACGATGAAGATCTAAGAGATATTTATTTTAAACTACAACAAATATCACTTACGCCCGCAATTCAAGATGAGGAAAAAGAATTATTTGGCCATATTTCGCCAAAAGTTCATCATAGAAGACAGAGTAATGATTACAAAACACTTATCAGAAAACGCTTACCTTTTGCTACATTTGCTTTTCATACAGCAGACAATGATGGAATTGAATGTTTTGATTATCTCAGTTTGGCACATGTAACAAGCCTTCCGCCGAGTAATGCATTACATATACTCCATACAGAAATAGACAGTTTATTAAAAAGGCAACAAGTGATACAAAGATCGCAAATTCCTCTTCAATAATTAGGTACCTTCTTCCCAAGAATTCAAATATTTCTTTTGTACTGGTGACAATTTGTCTATTCTTACTCCCTTACTTTCCAATTTAATAGCTGCAATATCTGCGTCAATTGTTGAAGGTAGGGAATAGACTTTATGTTCCAGTTTACCCTTATTCTGCCAAATATATTCTGCAGCAAGTGCTTGACCTGCAAAACTCATATCCATAACGGAAGCTGGATGTCCATCAGCAGCAGCTAGATTTACCAATCGACCTTCTGCCAAAAGATAGACTCTCTTTTTCCCGATTTGATATTCTTCAACCATTGGTCTTGGTTGAAGTACTTTGGAAGATAGTTTTTTTAATGCATCTTTATTAATTTCAATATCAAAATGTCCGGCTTGTGCCAAAACAACACCATCTTTTGCTTTTTTCAGATGTTTTTCATCAATAATATGTTTACCACCAGTTACAGATAATACAAAGTCAGCTTGTTGTACTGCTTCTTCAAGTGGCATTACTTGATATCCATCCATTAACGCTTCAAGAGCTTTAATTGGGTCCACTTCACAAATAATAACTTGTGCACCTAAACCGCGAGCACGAGTTGCAACACCTCGTCCACACCAGCCATAACCACAAACTACAAAAACACTTCCAGCAATAAGTTTGTTAGTAGCACGCATAAATGCATCCATTGTCGATTGACCAGTGCCATATCTGTTATCAAACATGTGTTTTGTTAAATTTGCATTCACAGCTACAACTGGCAGTTTTAAATCTCCTTTTTCTTGCATTGCACGAAGTCGAATAACACCAGTTGTGGTTTCTTCTGTAGAACCAGCTAAATCTGTAAGTTGATTTGTTCGTTCTGTATGAAGAATACTTACTAAATCTGCACCATCATCCATAGTTTGATTTGGTTTTGCGTCAAGCACAGAATTTAAATGAGAATAATACGTTTTATTATTTTCACCTTTAATTGCATACACTGGGATTTTATAATGCTTTACCAAACCAGCTGCAACTTCATCATTTGTAGAAAGGGGATTACTAGCTGCTAAATATACATCTGCGCCACCTTCTTTTAATGTAATCATTAAATTTGCTGTTTCAGAAGTTACATGCAAACAAGCTGCTAACTTTACACCTTTTAATGGCTGTTCCTTCTTAAATCTTTCACGAATTAATGCTAAAACTGGCATATCTAACCCTGCCCACTCAATTCTTTTTTTACCCGCATCTGCCAGTTTGATATCTTTTATGTCGTATTTCATAGTGAAAATAATGTATTAATAA
>CAZSUZ010000031.1:4214-13242 GCA_964610165.1 uncultured Gammaproteobacteria bacterium | reverse complement strand
TTATCTCCTACTTCTTCTATGTCTTGCACACGAATACAATGTTGGATATTATATAAACGAGTTCCTTGAGGATGTGGTTGTCCCAGTAAATTTGGAACAAACTGTTGCATACCTGAACCAGTAAATAATGTGGTAGGGTCATTTTGAGGAACAAGTGCAGTTGCTGGAACTTCTGCATGATCTCTGGAATTCCAAAATTCTCTTATTTTGTTACGGAGCTCTCGATGAGTTAGTGACATAGTGGTACAATTATAGCAATAAGTTATATTTAATAGAATAGAATAGAATAAAGCCTTTTTGTAATTATATAAAGAAAAAGCACCGATCAGTATGTCTGGAAGATCGATGCTTTTTCTTTCTGCAGCAATTGCGTTTAGATTGACGTCGATTCCTCCTCTACTTTTCGGTGCTAATTATTAAGGTCTTCTGCCAGGGCCTCGCCCATATTCACCACCACCTGTTCCCTTTGCTGGTGGGATTGAACGAGGTGGATGATAAAACTTTTTCGTATTTTTACTAAAAGCTAGGGTTAAAGAATAGATTACAATTCCCCAACAACCTAATTGAAGGAGAAATGGCCATTCCTCTTGGTATGCTACCACAAGCAGTGTAAGATCGGCAATAACAAAGCTCCCTATAGCTAAAAGCATGAAAATTATTGTCAGACATCCTGGATTTTTAGCTGTTGCTATGAATAATCCAAATAGTAACAGTGTGATTCCGTACAAAGAAAGTACCATTACTAAACCGTCAGACATATTTATCTCCTTCTTTATACTTAACCTTTACCTTGACTCCCACGACTATTGTTTCCATTTCGAAATCGCCAACCAAGATCATCATCATAATAACCATTACCTGATGATGGTTCTTTGGTCTCATTAAGGGGGATATAACGGCTGGTTTGATTTTCTTTCTTTGGAGATGTGTTATTGCTTTCAGATCTCTTTTCAGCAACTAATATTGGTCTCTTCCAACTTATTGGAATACCAAATATCATTCTAGAAATAAAAATCAAAACAATAAATAATACTCCTACTAACGTAAGGAATATCCAACAAAGTAATAGTTCTAGCATTTCTTCCTCACTTTAACCAGATGTGTGAACGTACGATATAATGTTATTATATCAAAGAAGAGCTATAGTATTGCATCTCTTAGAGTAATACAATTAGAATATGACGATTTTAAATGACTAATTAGATAGCAAGTCAGAGGGATGGTACAATTATAGCAATAAAATATGATTTTAAAAACATCACATCTAAACGATTTTAAACCGTACTTAGACAAACTTGTTCTTCCGAGTGACAAATCACATAAAGGTCAGAACGGAAAAGCGCTAATTATTGGCGGTTCTACTTTGTTTCATGCAGCGTCTTTATGGGCAGCAGAAGTAGCTTCACATTTTCTTGATATGGTGCATTATTCTTCTACAGAAGAAAATCTTGAAATATTTTCAAAATTAAAAACTATTTTTAGAAATGGTATTGTTGTACACAAAAAAGATATTTTAGAATATGTTAAAGAAGATGATGCAATATTAATTGGTCCAGGAATGGTAAGATCTGAATCTGCTTTTCAAAATGAATCAGATTTTAACAATATTATTGCTTTGACAGATGAATCTTCTTACTCTTTTGCAATTACACAGTATCTAATAGAACATTTTCCAGAAAAAAAATTTGTGTTTGATGCTGGTGCTTTGCAAATGATGGATAAAGAATTGCTTAAACAGTTACATCAAAAAGCAATAATTACTCCTCACCAAGGAGAATTCGAACGTCTATTTGGTCGCGATGTTACATCATTATCATTGGAAGAAAAGACAGAAGTAATAAAAGAATATGCAAAAGAATATAACTGTGTAATTTTATTAAAAGCTATTGTAGATATTATTTCTGATGGAAGTGAAACGGTTATTATTGAAGGTGGTAATCAAGGTCTTACAAAAGGTGGTTCTGGCGATATCTTAGCTGGCTTAACAACCTCACTTTATACCAAAAATGATCCTTTTACATCTGCCGTTGTGGCGTCTTTTTTAGTAAAAGGCGCAGCAGATGAACTTAAAATAGAAAAAGGGTATTGGTATAATATGATTAATTTGATAGAAAAAATACCAGAAGTGCTTACCAAATCATTATCTGGTAGAATATAACTCTCTTTTATAGGGAAGACTTCTCATTAAGAAGCATGTATTTTATAATTACTATATGAAACGAGAAACAGTTATTGCAATTTCTCTTGGAATTCTTCTAGGAGTAGGAATAGGTTTGTTTGTACTTTTTAAGTCATCAGGTACAGATCAAACAAAAGTAATTCCTGTTGGCGATACCGAACAAACAAAAGTTGTAACAACAAATTCCACTTCAGAAGGACAAACAATTCTTACCATACAAGAACCGGCAGAGAATATTGTAGTAAAGAAAAAAGATATTACTATTAAAGGTAAAGCACAACCTAACAGTCTTATAGTTGTGCAATCTCAAATTTATAGTGAAATTCTTAAAAACGAAAAAGAAGATTTTGCTATTCCATTTACTTTAGCTCTTGGTGAAAATACACTAAGTATTAATGCCTATTCAAATAGTAGTAATCCACAAGAGATTATTTTAAAAGTTTATTACGTTGAAGAATGAGATATTATATCTGGCTTATTGCATTAGTATTTGCTGGTTCTATTACCGTACCAGTAATTGCTCAATCAACAACACCAAAATTATCACCAACAACAGTGAAAGCATCCCCAACAGAAGCAGAAGCCGATTTAGATGCTGAAGTAGATAAATTAAAGGAAAAAGTAGCAGAAACAGTATCTGAAATGAAAGGTGCAAATGAAAAAGCAGTATCTGGTATTGTAAAAAGCGTAAGCAAAGATTCATTGGTAATTACTCAAGATGGTGATGAATATACTGCCGGTTTAGATAGTACATTAACTAAGTATTATCAAATATCTGGAACATCAACACGAGATTTAAATGCAGAAGATATAAAAAAAGGTGATTATGTCTTTGTAAGAGGGCCAGAAATTAGTTCAGAAATTACTGCAAATGCAGTATATAAAGACACTCCTTTTATTGTTCTAACAGGAAAAATAACAGAAGTTAACACTGAAGATTATACAGTCAAAATTATTTCACTTGATAAAATAAATTATACGCTCGATATTCAAACACGAACAACTCAGCAAATGTTGAATATCAAAACATTGGCAATGGAGAAAATAGGGTTCTCAAAATTAAAAGAAGGTGATTCTATACACGTTGTGGTTGCAGCAAATCTTGAAAATGCAGATACTACTCGCTATGATGCAGAAAGATTTCTGATTATACCTAACGAGTATTTTATTCAATAACATCTTCTTTTAAATAAGTGTTTTTCAGTCTTTTCTATTAGTTGTTGTGTTATATTTTACAAATATGTTTTCATTCATAACAAAATTATTTGACTTCAACCAAAAACAAATTGCAGAACTTCAAAGTACCGTTACTGCAATTAATTCATTAGAAGAAAAAGCACGAGCTCTTAAAGTTATTGATTTTGCAAAAGAAACAGAAAAATTAAAAAAAGAAGTTCAAAGTGGAAAAAAAACACTAGATGAAGTATTACCTTGGAGTTTTGCGCTTGTTCGAGAGGCTGCTCGACGTGTTAATAATATGCGTCATTATGACGTGCAATTAATGGCTGGAATGGCTTTAAATCAAGGAAAAATTATCGAGCAAAAAACAGGTGAAGGTAAAACATTAACTGCAACAACTGCTTTATATTTAAATGCATTAACTGGTAAAGGTGCACATCTGGTAACTGTAAATGATTACTTAGCCCGACGAGATGCAGGTTGGATGGGTGCAATTTTCCATACATTAGGAATGAAAACAGCAGCAATTATTTCTGGTAAATCATTGCTATACGATCCAGAATTCATTAACGAAGAAACCGGTTTTGATCCACGACTTATTCACTTAAAACAAATTACACGTAAAGAAGCTTATGACGCAGATATTACCTATGGTATTAATTCCGAATTCGGATTCGATTATTTACGTGACAACATGGCAAATAATCCAAATCAAATTAATCAGCGCGGATTTCATTATGCAATTGTAGATGAGGCAGATTCTGTTCTTATCGATGAAGCAAGAACGCCACACATTATTTCAGCACCAATAGATCAAGATATTTCTAAATATTATGATTACGCAAAATATGTCAAAAGTTTAAAAGAAGAAGATTATTTAATTGATGAAAAATTAAAGACTGCTCATTTAACAGAAAAAGGAATTGAACATATTGAAAAAATGCTTGGCGTTTCTAATGTGTATGAACAAGATTACGAAACGTTATTCCATATTGAAGCTGCGTTAAAAGCAAATACATTATTTAAAAAAGATAAAGATTATATTGTCCGAAATGATGAAGTTATTATTGTTGATGAATTTACCGGTCGATTATTAGAAGGAAGACGTTTTTCTGAAGGTTTACATCAAGCAATTGAAGCAAAAGAAAATGTAACTATTAAACAAGAATCAAAAACCTTAGCAACTGTTTCATTGCAAAATTATTTTAGAGGCTACGAAAAACTTGCTGGTATGACAGGAACTGCTGTAACAGAAGCAGAGGAATTTAATAAAATTTATAAAACAGATGTTTTTGTTGTCCCAACTCACAGACCAAATATTCGAAAAGATCACCCAGATTTAATTTACAAAACTGAAAAAGCTAAATTTAATGCAGTTGTTGAAACTATTATTGAACAATACAAAGTAGGAAGACCAGTTCTTGTGGGAACAACTTCTATTGATAAAAACGAATACGTATCCAAATTACTTAAACAAAAAGGTATTCCACACGAACTGTTAAATGCAAAAAATCATGAACGGGAAGCTCATATTATTTCTCAAGCAGGTCGTAAACATGCAATAACTGTTGCAACAAATATGGCTGGCCGAGGAGTTGATATCGTTCTTGGTGGAGAAGTACAAAAAGGTCAATATAAAACAGAAGCACAATTTAAAAAAGCCGAAGAAGCATGGCAGAAAGAACATAATGAAGTTCTTGAGTTAGGTGGACTATATGTTATTGGTACAGAACGTCATGAATCTCGACGTATTGATAATCAGTTGCGAGGAAGATCTGGACGACAAGGTGATAGTGGAGAGACACAATTCTTTGTATCTCTTGAAGATGATGTTATGCGCATTTTCGGAGGTGAACAGATCAGTAACCTTATGACCATGCTTAAATTTCCAGAAGATCAACCACTGAGCCATGGCATGGTTTCTCGAGCAATCGAACAAGCACAAGTAAAAGTTGAAGGCTTTAATTTTGATATTCGTAAACATTTAGTTGAATACGATGATGTTTTAAACAGACAACGAGATATTTTGTATGCACTTCGCCGCAAAATGCTTTTACTGCCAGAACAAGATGCAGAGGCTTTTACAGATACTTTCTTCAAAATGGTTGAAGAGCATGTAGTTTCTATGACAACTAGCTTTTTTGCACTTCGTGAATCAGATCCTGAAATGCAGAAACAGTTTGAAAATGATGTTGAATTATTACTTGATATTCAAGTGAGAAAATTAGGATCCATTATTGAAGATCAAGATCAAGAACAAGCAATTTCTGCAATTATGAATGCAGCAGAAAAGAAGTTTGGTGAACAAGAAGAAAAATTAGGTAAAGAAGTTTGGTACCAAATAGTTCGCTCACTCTTTTTAAGCACATTCGATCAGTTCTGGACACAACATTTATCTGCAATTGATGATTTGCGTGAAGGAATTAATTTACGAGCACATGCAAATATGGATCCTTTGGTGGAATACAAAAATGAAGCATTTAGAATGTTTGAACAACTAATTGGTTCTATTCAGTATGAATCAATTCGTCGTATTATGCGCGTACAGGTAGAAAAACATGAAGATCATTTTCATGCAAATCAGCCAGAACAACAAGAGATGGTATTACAATCTGCATCTCGTATTAATCCTTTCAAAAAAGAACCAGTAGAAAAACCTGTTGTTCAAAAAGCAAAATCACTTCCTGCTACAAAAGTAAATTTGGAAGTAGACCAAGTTGCTAAGAAAAAAATAGGTCGCAATGATCCCTGTTGGTGTGGAAGTGGCAAGAAATATAAAAAATGTCATTATCCGAATTAATACAAACCTACTTTATATCCTATAATATTTTGATATAATATATTTAGTGAATTTTCTGTGATTTCATTCAACATCTAAGGAGGATGTTATGAAAAGATCAAGAGGTGGCGCAATAATCGCAATTGGGTCATTGGTAATAGTGATTGCAGTATTAATATTGCAATCATTCATAAATCAAGAAACCACGATGCCACAGCCAACTGTTCCAATTCCTTTTGATTTGCAGACAGGAATTGCATCACAAGGGAATATGCACTATATTCCCTTGAATCTTAGTGGCGATTTACATGAGAATATTGGAGTAGTCTTAACCAGAATAGATAACTGGGAAAAAGACAATCCAAATAAAGAGATTCTCGAAATTGATTATATCTGGACATTTGATACCTATCTCTACGAAGCTGAGACAAAAGGTATAATCATTCGCACAAGAACGAATAACTGAATATTCACTCGTAGCGGCTGGCAGACACAAGTTCTGTCAGTCGCTTTTTCTTTTATAAAAAAGTTAAGCAGCAACTCCTCGATATTGTTTTGGAGGTAATTGTATATTTGGCATTTCTATAAATTGTTTTCTTTCTGGACCAGTTGTTACAGCAATAATAGGAGTACCTGTTTGTCTTTGCACAAAACTTAAATATTTTTTTGCATTAAGTGGAATTTCATCCAAGCTTCTTGCATTCTGAACAGCTTGACCATCCCAACCTGGTAATTCAATATAAACTGGCTTTATATCTTTTTGATGTCTAACGCCTGGTTGATATGGGACTGGGTTACCATTTTTATCTTCATAATGTGTACAAACACGAATTGGCATATCTTCTCGGGCAATATCTAAATGAGTCCCTGCTAACGCTTCAATATTTCCCATTTGTATGTGATATCTCATTATTTCCAAATCTAACAAACATATATCTCTATATCTGCCTGTTGTAGTACCTCTTTCATGAGCTTCTTCTCGGACCCATGAACCATACAATTGATCTTGAGTAAACCCGTGTTCGGAATGAATTGCTGTTCTTGGTAAATCGATGTGTGTTGGCATGGTTACTTCTCCAACACTTGAATTATATGTTAATTTCATTACACCAATACGTTCACCAACGAAATCTGTTTTCCAAATCCCTGTACCACTTTTAATACCGTCAATACTTGTATCTGAACTTGTTACATCTGGCAATCTACCAAGTCTTTCATGTAAACCTATAGCTTGTGCTCCTTCAAATAAAACACCTTGTTTCATATCTTTTAAAATATTTCTATTAAGTAAAAAGGTATTTTGAATAAGTGCTTGTTCTTGTTTAATATTACCTTCTCGATTTATATACCATTGTCTTACTGAATCTAATCTATCCAAAAATTCTTCTCTTGAACCTACTTTTCTTACCTGTGCAGATTTAAGATCTCGAGTTGCTCGTAAATCTGGAACATCCATATTTTCAAGATCAAATCCATGTACTGAAAATTCTTTTTGATATCGATCATATCTTTGACCAAAATCTTCTCTCCAATTATCTTCAAATAATCTAAAAATTTCTTTATCGGTACGATCTCTACGATTTGCATAACCTGGTCCTATACCTCGTCCAGTACCACCTTTAGATCTTCCATCGCTTCTAAATCGGTTTACTACTTCTTGTGCACGTTCTAAATCGGTAATTAAAGTTGCTTCTTCACTTAAAACTAATTTTCCACGCAAATCACCAACTATTTTTTCCGCATCTACAAGTTCTGTCCTTAAATCTTCCATGTGAATAACCATACCGCTATCCATAATTCCAATTGCTCTTTCTTCTTTTATACTTGAAGGAATTTGATGAAGAGGAATTTTAATCCCACTTTCAGTAAAAATGGTATGTCCCGCATTCGAACCACCTTGATAACGAATTACATATGCAGATTGAACACCAGGAATACTTAATAATTGATTTACTTTATTGTCCACTAATCGACCTTTTCCTTCATCTCCGAATTGAGCACCCACAATAGCAATTGTATTATCTCTTGCAGAACTATTTAAAAATTGTTCAGCCAATACAGGTGAACCAATTGAAATATTTTCTAAGTCATATATTTCATGAAGATCTTGGTCAACATATGTATGAGGATTAATCCATCTATCAATTTTTTCATCATCCTGAAATCGTGGTCTTTCTGTCATATTGTGTTCAATTATAGATATCGAACTCAAAATCACAATATATCAGAATGTGTAATTACTTACTGAATGAGTATTAATATACTTTCACTAATCCTTTTTGAAGAACTTTTGTAAAACTATTTCGAAGGAAAATAGCTCCAAGAATTATGTAGATAATATTTAATACAAAACTTATCGCAAGTTGTGAATAATCTACTTGTCCCGTTGCAAGAAAATTTCTGCCTTGTTCAAACACATAACTAGTTGGTAAACATTTTGCAATAATTTGTACAAAATTAGGAAGAATTTCTAATGGGTAATAAATTGCAGAAAGGGGAGACATAATCCATACAAGTGTCCATGCTAAAGTCTGAACTCTTGTTCCAAATCGTAATACTAAACCAGAAACAAAAAATCCAAGCCACCAACCAGACATCATAAGTAACATTATGAATGAAAGAATATGAATCGAATAATCAAAAATCTGAATTTTATATAAAACAAATCCAATAATTGCACCGAATAAAAAGCTAATAATAGATTTAATAACACTTAAACTAATAAGTGCAGTAAGCCATTCTCTAAATGTTAATGGTGAAACAAACAAATTAATTAAATTTTTGTTCCATAATTCTTCCAAAATGCCCATGTTAATTTCTATCTGAGATTTATAGGTAATATTCCATAAAATAACACCAGAAATAAACATAAAAATAATTTGCTGTGCATT
>CAZSUZ010000031.1:0-4114 GCA_964610165.1 uncultured Gammaproteobacteria bacterium | reverse complement strand
CCAAAATACACAATGTCTCCAGAGGTTGGCGTTAAAACACCAAGTAACATTTGGATTGTTGTGGTCTTCCCTGCGCCATTAGGACCAAGAAGACCTAATATTTCTCCATGACCAACAGAAAATGAAATATTGTCCACTGCAGTAAATTCTTTAAATTTTTTTGTCAGGTTTTTAACCTTGAGAACGTCCATTCTGGGATTATAGCAGAAAAATAGTGAATTTACTTAAGTAATAAGGTAGAAGTATTATTTTACCGTTACGCTTTTTGCCAAGTTACGAGGTTTGTCTGGATCAAAACCTTTTGCAAGAGCTAAGTAATAACCCATAAGCTGGGCAATAACAACATTAGGAATAATAGTTGCATCTTTACAGTTTTTTACTTCAATATAGGTATCATAAATGTTATTTGGTTTACTAGAAATGCCAATAACATACGCACCACGAGCTTTTACTTCATAAGCAGAAGAAAGAGTATCTTCATACGTTTCATCTTCTGGATTAAAAAGAATAACTGGCGTTCCTTTTTCAATTAAAGCAATGACACCATGTTTTAATTCACCAGCTGCGAATCCTTCAGCATGAATATATGAAACCTCTTTTATTTTAAGTGCGGCTTCTAAAGCAGCTGCATAAGAAACACCACGTCCTAATACAAAAATATTTTTTTGATTCTGAATTTGTTTTGCCAATAGTTTAATATCATTTTGCTTTTTGAGTATTTGTTTGATTTCTAAAATAGCCTTATGAAGATTCTCTTTACCAGCTTTGAGTGTATTATCAATAGAATGAGCCATTAAATACAGATATGCTATTTTAGATGTATATGCTTTTGTTGATGCAACAGCTTTTTCAGGGCCAGCATTTAATAGCAAATTAAAATCTGCTATGCGATATAATGTTGAGCCTAAAGAATTTGTTAAAGCCATAATTTTAGATTTTTTTTCTTTAGCTTTTTTTATACTCGAAATAATATCAATTGTTTCACCAGATTGAGAAAGGGCAAAAACAAGTGAATTTTTTTTCAGAAAATCTAAAGAATACGTAAATTCAGAAGCAACGGCATTGTTGACATGTTTTGATGCAATTTTAGAAAATAAATAAGTGCCAGCTAAACAAGCGTATGATGCGGTACCACAACCAATTAAATAGGTACCAAATGCTTTGTTAATCATGTCGGCACTTGTTTCAATGTTGTGTGTTTGAGTATCAATAATATTTTGTAATACCTTTGGTTGTTCATTAATTTCTTTCATCATAAAATGATCAAAATCTCCAAGGTTTGCTGCGGAAGTATCATACTGAAGTTTAATAAATGGAATCGTGGTTTTTTTATTTTTGCGATACAGATTTGCTGAATTATTATCAATTTCAAGGAGTTCATTATCTTCTAAAAAATAAACATTTTTAGTATGGGTCACTAAAGCAGAAGCATCAGATGCAATAAATTGACCAGTTTTGTCTGTTCCATATACAATTGGAGATCCATTCTTAACTACATAAATTTTTTCTTCATGTGGGAAAAAAGCAATTACAGCATTCATACCATGTAGTTGTTTCCAAATAGAATTCATAACCTTTAGTAAGTTTGGTTCTGTTTTTAATTCTTCTTCAATAAGGTGCGCGATAACTTCTGAATCTGTTTGCGATTTAAATATGTGGTCTTTTTTAAGAAGTTCTTTCTTAAGATGTTCAAAATTTTCCACAATACCATTATGAACAACAATTACATTATCTGTATTTCCTGTATGAGGATGTGCATTTTCTTGAGTGACTCCTCCATGTGTTGCCCATCTTGTATGGCCGATTCCCATGTGTGCTTTCATTGAAGGAAATTGAGCATCTCCAATTTTTCCTGTATGTTTTTTAATGAAGATTTTTTGATCAGTTTTTTTTACAGCCACACCCCACGAATCATACCCTCTGTATTCGAGTGTTTTTAAGCCATCAAGAATAATTGTTCCTGAATCATCTCTAGTACCAATATATCCAAATATTCCACACATAAGAGGGTATTATAATCCTTTTTTTAAAAAGAAGTAAAGCGCTATTTGTATCTCGTTTTAATTTTTAAAAGTTTATCTTTTACAGCTCTTTCAACATCAACATTTGCATAGTGAGCTAACTGTAATAGGGAAATTAGTACATCTGCAAATTCTTGATAGATATTATCTTTTTCAAATCGTTCAAGCTTTGAAGCTCTTTGAAGTTGAAGAATGGATAGAATATCATTACAAAGTTCTCCAACTTCTTCATTTAACTTTACTGTCTGGACAAGAATTGCTTGTTCGTCTTGGGATTTTAATTCTAGTTTAAAATTCTTTTTTAAACCAATTTGTGCAACTTCATTTTGAATGCTTTTGAGATCCATAATTATTTATAAAATCATTAATTCTAATTTCCAACTTTAAATATCTTGTTACAACACCAGCAATAATTAATCCCCATCCAAACAATGGCAATACAAGAGGCACTAATTTTGCAAGAATGATATTAATGTATCGTTCAAGTCTCCAACTTTGTCTTTCTGTTATAAGTGAATTAGTTGTTTGTTCTACTAGTCCTTCAAGAATATGTTTTTTATATTCGAATGCAAATAAAAGAACAATTAATCCTAATAACACTAAAAATTTTGCACGAGATGGTTTATAAAACATCCACAAAGTGATCGCGAGAATGCCAATAGAATAGAGGAGTGGTTCGAAATTATGTAACAGTATAAAATAGAATGTATAAACTATATTTTGTTGTGTGTCGGGGGCAATAAGAAGTTGCATAGAGCTTTCATTCTACCATTTTTATGAGAAAAGATCTATTTGCTCTATATTTTTCTTAATTTCTTTTACAGGTTTTTTTGAAGGTTCTACAGATTCTATTTGTTTAATTGCAAATAATTTAGTAATTAAAGAATTTAAATTTAATTCCAATAATTGTGTTTTCATATTTTGATCAAAACCTTTGAAAGTAAGTTGTTCGCTATTTGCATCGATATCTACATTTCGAACAATCGTTGCAATCTGTTTAAAAAGAAGAATAGTTTCTTTATGTTCTTTTAATGTAGTTCTCCATTTTTCATTTTCAACTTCGTCTACATGTTCTAACAATTTTTCAACAGTATGAAATTGAGTAAGCAATTTTACTGCAGTTTTTGGACCAATACCTTTGGCTGTATTGTAATTATCAGAAGAATCTCCAGCAAGAGATTTATAATCTGGAACTAAGTCTGCCGTAATACCAAATTTTTTAACAACTTCCTCTGGTGTATATAACATAAAATTCGTTACACCTTGTTTTGGCGTTATAACAAACACATTGTTATCAGTTAATTGCAATAAATCTTTGTCACCAGTAAGAATAAGAATTCTATTAAAATCTTTTTTATGTTTCTCAGCTAATGTTCCTATAACATCATCTGCTTCAAAGCCTGGTTTTTCTAAACACGTAATATTTCCTTTTGCTAATAATTCTTTGATTAATGGAATCTGTACTTTGAGTGTTGTTTCCATTGGAGGGCGTTTTGATTGATACTCTTTAAATAATTCTTTTCGAAATGTTTTAACAGGAGTATCAAAACAAATGGCCAAATGTGTTGGTTGAAATTCAGAAAGTACTTTTTGAAGAATCATAAAAAATCCGTATACTGCATTTGTTGGCACGCCATCTTTATTAGTAAGTTCTGGTAAAGCATGATAGGCGCGATGAATCATTGCGTGTGCATCGATGAGGAGAAGTGTTTTCATATAAAAATTATATTGTAGTTTTATAAAATAAGTTGAGTGAAGATACCTTTTTTCTGCTACCTCGTGGACTTATCGAGGGTTGGTAGCCAAGAAAACAAGGTATCGAACGGAAATTTATTTATTTTCTACAGGTTTTTTGGTAGATGCTTTCTTCTTAGTTATCTTTCCTTTTTCATCACTATCTGTCATGTCTTTTTTACCTACAATCTTTTGGAATTCATCTTGATCCATATTTTCATGTTCTACTAAACCTTCTGCAACTAAATCCAATGCTTTTCTATTTTTATTTATAATTTTTTTTGCTTCGTCATAAGCGGTATCTAAGATTTTCTTAATTTCATGATCTACTTTGGACAAAGTTTCTTGAGAAATGTCTG